>CAXTBJ010000011.1:52835-64685 GCA_964242585.1 uncultured Bryocella sp. | reverse complement strand
TCAGAACCGCTCGACAGGAGCTCAGCTTCCGCTAACGGCTTTATGAGGACCTGCTCGGCGCGACTGGCGGGTACAGGTGATCGATGATCCTTGGCAGGTACTCACCGAGGAAGTTGTTCGCAGTCGCGCCTTTGAAGAAGTGAGCCGCTTTTTCCTCCAAGACCAGACTCGCAAGTCCGTGGAGGGTGGCCAGGCCGCACAGCATCTCAGCGGAATCCTCAAAGCTCGCCTGATCTGGATGAGCCTTGCCGCGATAGGCGAGCACAGCATGTCCGAGACGATTCCCCGGTCCTCTGCTGACGGCGGCAAGTCGCAAGTCGCTGCGGTCCACCAGATCCTTTCGGAACATCAGTCGAAAGTGACCTGGGTTCTCGACCACAAACTTCACAAATGCGAGCATCACGGCCTTCACATCCGTAACGGCATCCTGCGAGTGCCAGGCATCCTTGATGTACCGTCCTGCTCGTTCGTAGGCCAGGATGGCGACTTCGGTGAGCAGACCTCTGGCGCCGCCGAAGTGATGTGCGGGCGCTGCTGGTGAAATCCCCGCTCTCTGAGCCGCCGCACGCAGAGAGAAGCCTTCGATGCCTTTCTCACTGATGATCTCGTCAGCAGCTGTAATCAGCGCGGCGCGACGGCGATAGCGGGTAGGCATTGCCCGCCGCCCATAGGGAACATCGTCCGGCACCAGGAGAACGAGCTTTGCACATAGTTCAGGGCCGGCCGCGTATTGTTTCCTAAGACCTGCCTATACACAGCACCGTGGCGTCGAGCATGGCAGGGCTCTTCGACTGCGCTTCGTACGGTACGAACCTAAAATCCCTGACTGCAATACTTTACGCAAAAAGTACCCCCCCCGGGGAGGGGTGGGGTGGACAGATCGTCGCGGCTACGGAACACCCTGCAGCAGGCCGCCTTCCACTAGCACCGGCGGCCGTCGCAGCTTCGTCGCCTGCTCGAAGCTGTACGCCCAGCCGAGCAGATCGCCGTCCCGCCAGGGCCGCGCGCTGATCTCCAGCCCAAACGGCAGGCCATCGGGGTAGAAGCCGGCCGGGACGGTAATGGCCGGCACGCCGAGCTTGTTCACCCAGCCCGTCTCGGAGTGCGGACCGCTGGACAGCCGGCCGTTCTGCGGCATGGTCTCATCTGGCGGCTCCATTTGGGCGCTGGGGTAGAGCAGACCGTCGAGGTGAAAGCGGTCGAGCGCCTCCGTGTACTGCCCGAGCATCGCCTCACGCGGACCGAAGTAGTTCTTCCCCGCATCGGGGTCGCCCTTCAGCGCGACCTGCGGTGGCAGGTCCCGCCACCGTTGTGAGCCGTGCGCGGCGCCGGCCCCGGAACCCGCATCGGGCCCCGCCGCCGGGGGCAGATCGCTCGCCGAGCCGATCGCGCCCAACTCCTCGATGGATGGCGCCTCACCGGTAAAAACCGGCGGCAGCGGCTGTCCGGTAGCCGTTTTGTACGCGGCGGCATTTTTGTATTCGGCCGGACCGAACGCCGCCAGCCACTGCGCGGCGCCGTCGCGGCGATAGGGATTGGTGTCGACCTTGCGCTCGGCGGCGAGAAAGCTGTCCGGCAGCAGATCCGGGTCGAGCACCACCTCCGCACCCGCCGCCCGCACGAGTTCGATAGTCTTCATCAGCATGGCCTTCGTCTCCGGCTGCAGCGGCGTGCCCTTGGAGGTGAAAATGAAGGCCGGCACGCCGAACCGCTTGCCCTTAAGCGCATCCGGCTTCAGATACTGCGTGTACGGTCCGGGCTGCGTCTTTGCGGCCATGCCGGCGGTCTTGAAGTCGAGCGGATCTTCGCCGGCCATCACCCCGAGCGCGATGGCGACATCGGTCACATCGCGGGCGATCGGGCCGGTGTTGTCCAGCAGCCAGTCCAGCGGCGCAATGCCGGCGATGGACACCATGCCCCGCGTCGGAAACAGCCCGACGACGGCGCTCGTCCCCGCTGGCATGCGGATGCTATTGCCCGTATCCGTGCCGTTGCCCAGCACGGCCTCATTCGAGGTCACCGCCGTCACCGTCCCGCCGGACGACCCACCCGGCGAAAAGCGCACGTCGTACGCATTGCCCGTGCGCCCGAACGCAGAGGACCGGTTCGTATCGCTGGCCGCGAAGTCAGGCATGTTGGTGATACCCAGAATCACAGCGCCCGCCGCCCGTAGCTTCGCCACGACCGTGGCGTCTTTGGGTGCGAGAAACTGGTGTCCGGGCAGCGTAAAACCCGCCCAGCCATCGGTATCGAGGAGACCGCGCACCGCGGTATTGGCCTTGATCACGATGGGCACGCCCCACAGCGCGCCGTGCGGTCCGGGCGGCCCATTCTCCGCGTCTTCGCGCCGTGCCGTCACCAGCGCGCCCGTCACATCGACTGTCTGCACCGAGCGATACACCCCGTTGTAGCGCGCGATACGGCCCAGGTACCAGCGCGTGACCTGCTCCACGCTGTAGGCATGGCGAGCGTAGAGGGTCTGCAGCCCGGGGATGTTGATCTCCAGCAGGTTGCGATCCATCTGTATCTGCTCAGCCTCAGGCAGGACAGGTAGACCGGACGGTACAGGCAAGGGCGGCACCGGTTGCGGCGGGCCGGAGAGAGCTCCCGCGATCTGAGCCGTCAGACGTGGGGCTACGAGAAGCAACAGCAACGAGACGAGGCGAGCGAATCGGGACAAGGGAAGACACATCCTGGCTGCGGCACGGGGTCGCGGAATATTGTCCTTGTACCACGCCCACGCAAGAAGGCCCGCCGAAGCGGGCCCTTATGCATGACAAAGTATGGTGCTTAGAATCGAATACCGAACTTGATCGGAATGTAGGAGGTGGTATTGCTGTTCTGTGGAAACAGGTTATTGCCGGTATAGGTGGGAGCCGTGGCAGGCGTTACGCCGGGCCGGAAGCTGTTATCCACATAAACATAACGAACTTCTCCATATAAGCGCTCATTGGAGAAATGAGAGAACTTATAGGTTAGACCTATTCCACCGTCAAAACCTGGTGCATTCGAGGTGTAGTGGTCAACAGTCTGATTTACGAAGAACTCATCACCGAAGATATCCGATTCTTCCTGCGGCAGCGTAAAGTTGGCCACCTTGTGGTAGAAACCCACACCACCGGTGAGGTAGGCCCCAAGACCCTCACCCGAGTAAATTTGATAGACCGGCTGGACAGAGAGGTTCCAGATGTGGCTATTGGCATCCAGGCCGTACGGATTCGTTGAGTCGCCGAAGTAGATATACGACTGCTGATCGATCGCCGCGCCGGTCAGACCGAAGTGATCGTAATCAAACTCAAGATTCACGCCGAAGTGCTTATTGAAGTTACGGCCGCCGCCCACCTGAATACCGTAACTCGTGGTCAAGTAATTCGAGTTGGTCCCGATGGGTAGCGTAAGGCCCACACCGGCGTAGGCCGAATATTTCTCCGAGCCGTCCGCGTTGGTGTTGCCGCCGCGGTAGCGCGGGGCGCCGTAGCGCCGGCGGCCATACTGCGCGTTCAGGCCGGGCAGATCGATCCCTTTTTCTACCGAGGCCAGATTGAGCTGTGTGGCCGAGGCCCCGGCGTCCTCGGCCTCGGACGGGATGGAGTTGGAACTCGAAAAGAGTGCGTCCCCTCCCGGAACCGCAGCCGGAACCGCACTTGAAGTGGAGCCTAGCATAGGACTCACGACCGGAGCGTTGAAATATACAGAGGTGGCGGCAGCAGGAAGAACGGCAGCGCTGCTTGTGCCGGCAGTGCCCGCAGACTGGTTACCGGTCTGGGCTCCGGTCTGGGCTCCGGCAGCGGCCCAGGCGGTGCCGGCCACCACGACCAGTCCGAGGCTGCGGGACAAAACGCGCTGAAGGGAGAAAGGCGTAGACATCTGTTTGAACTCCTTGATACGGGAAAGCCCCGAGGAAAGGGACCCGTGGGGCCCCATTTTGTTGCTGAGCTTGCTGAATTTACTGAGCTTAAGGGCCAACTCTTGAAGCAACGCGTGCTTCCCTACGTGAGACGAGCATTTGGCCCGCGAAGATGCAATCCGGCGCGCAGGAACCCGCTACGGTGTTTATGGGTGTTCATGGCCGTGAGCGGGTTCGCCCGTACACTGGAGAGGCATGGACATCCCCGGCAATTTGGAGAAGGTACGCGCGGAACTGGCTGCCGCCTGCGCGCGGGCCGGCCGCTCGCCGGAGACCGTTCACCTGATGGCGGTCAGCAAGACGCATCCACCGGAGGCCATCGAAGCGGCCTACGCGGCCGGCCAGCGCCTCTTCGGTGAAAACCGTGTGCAGGAGGTCGCTTCCAAAGCCGAAACGCTGGCCCGGCTGCCGGGCCTGGAGATGCACCTGATTGGCCCTCTGCAGAACAACAAAACAGCAAAGGCCGCCGAACTCTTTCAGGCAATTGATACGCTCGATTCGGCCAAGACCGCCGCTCGTCTGAACGCCGCGGCGGAGGCACTCGGCAGGGTGCTGCCGGTGCTGATCGAGGTCAAGCTTTCGCCCGAGGAGGCTAAACATGGGCTTCTGCCGCAGGAGTTACCGCTACTGCTGGAGGCGCTTGCCGGCATGACGCACCTGCGCGCCGCCGGCCTGATGACCGTCCCGCCTGCGACCGAGGACCCGGAAGGCGCAAGACCCTACTTCCGCCGATTACGCCTGCTGCGGGATGAGCAGGCAAGCGCCTACCCGACCCTGACGGAGCTGTCCATGGGTATGTCTGGGGACTTCGCCGTTGCTGTGGAAGAGGGCTCCACGACCGTACGGGTGGGAACGGCCATCTTCGGCAAACGCGACTACCCCTGAGCAGGTGGAACTAAGGAGCAGGTGGAGCTAAGGAGCAGGTGGAGCTAAGGAGCGGTGGTGACAAGGGGAGTCCGCCGGGCTGGGCCCCCTTGTCACCGCTGCCTCGTCTTGCTGAGCAGCAGTGCCACGCCGGCGACGGTAGCCGCCGTCCCCCCGGCGAACAGACCGCCCATCGCACCCGCGAGCCGCACCTTGTACTCCGGCGTGCCCCCGGCTGTGGCATGGACGATGAGCACATGTCCCGTCCAAAGCCCGACACCCAGGAAAATAAGCAGCACCAGCAAGATTCGTCCCAGCAGCCTCAGCATACACATCCGGTCTTCAAGGCTACTCTCCAATCTTCGACAATGAGGGATCTGGTAGCCGAACTTGGGGTCTACTGCTACGCTTCAATTCTAAGGGTTATTTAAACGGTGAGGGTGTGGTCTATCCTCGGGCCCGGTTTTGGTGAATAACGCGCAGTATTAGGGGATTGCCTTCTTCCGCAATCCTGCTCAATAATCGGAGGATATGGTGGGGATGAAATCCAATTCGACGGTTTCCCGGCTGGCTCAAAGGCGCGAGGCCTGGACTGCGGGCTTCCTCGATGGTTTTGGATCGCTGGCTCGGCTCATGCCTGCAGGCATACCGCGCACCACCCTGCGGCAGCCTTTAGCCCCCTCCCGCGACCGGCAGATGATCCGAGGAGATTTCTCGGGCGCGATCCGGAGCCTGCGTGAGCGATCCGACCGGTTCTGAGTTTAAGGCAGCTACGATAGAGATTACAGCCACCGAAGAGCGTATAAGCACCACGGAGACGCTGGATCTCATTCTTAACATCGAGCATGATCTAAAGGAAAGCTGCCCGAACAGGAGCAGAGCGAAGTTCTGCGAGTCGTGCGCGAGGTGGTTGAGCGGCGCGCGGCGTATTTCTCTGGCCCCCAGCCGCCTCCTGAAATGATTGCCGAATATGAACGTGTTGCCCCAGGTTGGGGTTTGCGCATTCTGGAGATGGGCCACCGTGAGCAGCTACACCGCCATGAGTGCGATCTTCGACTGCTCGCCCAGAATGAACGAGATCTTGATCAGGGTCAGTCCTGGCTTCAGTACCTGGGGCGTGGGCAATGGATGGGTTTCGCCGCCTTTCTGATCATCGGGGCCATTGGCATCTACGCGCTCACGATAGGAGCCTATGCGGCTGCCAGCGTATGCCTCGGCACCTTTGCCGTCGGTGTGGTGGGTTCCTTTGTGCGCGGCGCTGCCCCTTGGACACGATCAGAGACACGATCAGGAAAAGACGCTTCTCAGGCTGCGCTCTCCGAGAAGCGACCTACCGGCCATTAGGCGGGGGGAGCTATTCCCATTCGATCGTGCCGGGCGGCTTGCTCGTGATGTCATAGACGACACGGTTGATCCCGCGAACCTCGCCGACGATGCGGCTGGAGATCGAGCGCAGCACCTCGAAGGGCAGTGTGGCCCAATCGGCGGTCATACCATCCTCGCTTTCCACCGCCCGGATGGCACAGGTGTAGGCGTAGGTACGCTGGTCCCCCATCACCCCCACGGTTTTTACCGGCAGCAGCACCGCGAAGCTCTGCCACAGCTTGGTGGTGAGCCCCGCGCGATGGATCTCTTCCGTGCAGATGGCATCGGCCTCCTGCAGGATCGCCACGCGTTCAGGGGTGACCTCGCCGAGGATGCGGACGGCCAGGCCCGGACCGGGAAACGGCTGCCGTTCCAGGATCTCCGGCGGCATCCCGAGATCCCGGCCGACGCGGCGAACCTCGTCCTTGAACAGGTCGCGCAACGGCTCGATCAGCTTCAGCTTCATGTCCGCCGGCAGGCCACCTACGTTGTGATGGCTCTTGATGACGTGCGAGGGGCCGTGGACGCTGACCGACTCAATCACGTCCGGGTACAGCGTTCCCTGGACCAGCCACGCAACCTGCTCACCGGCCGAGCGCTCGGCCTCAAAGATCTTGCGGGCCTCGTCGTCGAAGACCGCGATGAACTCGCCTCCGATGAGCTTACGTTTTTGCTCAGGGTCGGTGACCCCGGCCAGTTTGGATAAGAACCGCTCGCTCGCATCGACCGCGACGACATTCAGGCCGAGGCCCTCGCGCATGGTCCGCTGCACGGCGTCGAACTCGCCCCGCCGCAGCACACCGTTGTTGACGAAGATGCAGGTCAGCCGGTCGCCGATGGCCCGCCCCACGAGCACAGCGGCCACGGAGGAGTCGACCCCGCCCGAAAGCCCGCAGATTGCATGCCCTGCCGGCCCGACCTGTTCGCGAAGGCGCGCGACGGTCGTCTCGATGAAGTGCTCGGGGGTCCAGTTCTGCCGCGCGCCGCAGAGATCCACGACAAAGTTGCGCAGCAGGGCGGTTCCCTGCCGCGAATGCACCACCTCAGGGTGAAACTGCACGGCCCACATGCGCCGCCGCTCGTCCGCGATCGCCGCGACAGCGTTGCTTGAGCGCGCGACAACTTCAAAGCCCGGGGCCAGCGCCGCGGCGTGGTCCCCATGGCTCATCCAGACCTCCAGGGTCTGCGGCAGGCCATGGAAAAGCCGCGATTCGGCGATAACGGCGACCTCGGCATGACCGTACTCATGCGCCGTCCCGGGCACAATATGGCCGCCGAGATGATGGGTCATGAACTGCAGACCGTAGCAGATGCCCAGCAGCGGCAGACCGGTCTGAAGGATCGCCGGATCGGCCTGCGGTGCGTTCGCGTCATAGACCGACGACGGTCCGCCGGACAGAATGATGCCCTTCGGCGCGAGCGCCATCACCTCGGCCAACGGCGTCGTACAGGGCAGCACGACTGAAAATACCTGCAGCTCACGGATGCGGCGGGCGATCAGTTGGGTGTACTGCGAGCCGAAATCGAGGATAACGATCGTATCTGTCGTGCGGTGGTCGGGAAGGTTCACCAACCCAGTCTACTTGCCGAGCCTCTAACCTAGCAGCCGTGAAGAAAGAGGGAACAGGGTGAAGAGACGAGTTTGGCGCACCTATACCGCGATGGTATGGCTGGCGTTGGCAGGCTGCCAGTCCAGGAAGACGCAGAGCCCCGAAGGCTCTTCAGCTGCCGGAGAGCATCTGCCGGCGGTGCCCAGCGGCAGTGTGGCGCTGCCCGACGCCGTGAATGCGGCAGACGCTCCAAAGGCTCCCTCCGTGGCTGAACCGAGCACGGACAATCTGGTCACATATCGGGATGCCGTGCACGGAGTGAGCTTTGCATACCCCTCCGTCTGGCGCCCCGCGGCCGCCGGCAGCACCTACCTTGCAAGTCCGGAGTTCGCGGAGATGGCGCCGAAGCCTTTCATCACCGAGGCGTTCAGCCCCAAAGACAATCTCTACGCCGATACCGTGCTGAGTGGGCTCAGCTTCAGCTACACGGTCAAGCCGCGCAGCACAGCGGCCGCATGCGCGGCCCTCTCCGGCAAGGCGTTGCTCGACCCCATGGAGACACGTCAGGCCACGTACGGCGGTCGTCTCTACACCGAGGGCAAGGGCGGCGATGCGGGTATGTGCCACCAGCTGGAGGCCACGGTGGACACCACGCTGCAGGGCACCAGCTGCTACCTCTTTGAACGGGATACCATGACGCGCTGCCCCTATACCGAAACCCAAAGCAGGCCGCGCCCTCTCACGAAGAGCGAGGAGACGGCCCTGCAACGGCACCTGGACGCCGTAATGCAGAGCGTGCGCATCGCGGCCACGGCAGCGAAAACGCCATGAAGCTGAACAATCTCTACCGATACCGGGATGTCGGCAGCCGCGAAGGCAACTCTCCGGACACCCTAATTGGGATCTTTGGAGCGCGTATTGGTCACCGCGCCCATAATGCCCGCACCCAGCAGCAGAATGGCGATGCCGAGAATCCAACGCTGCGGAATGTGCGCCAGGTGACAGATATACAAAACACCCGCGATCAAAAGGATGGTGCCAAAGGTATACAGACCGAACGACATGTTTTCGCGCTCCAAACGGCGGCCCTTGTAGGCTCAGAACCTTATAGCAGTTCTTCCGGGGCTACGGCGCAAAGGGCCGCTCCGGAGCTCGATCTGTGTCGTCTTTGGGCCGCACCAATGTCCAAAAAAACGACAGATTGGCCGCTCGCCGCACCACATGAAAAAAATCCAGGGCCAGGAGAAAGAGCACTCCGACAAAGCTCCACCAGCCGATCAGAAATCCCTGCGTCTCCTCCGCGGCAAACGGCAGGGGGGTTGCGGAGAAGACCATGGCCAGGACCGTCAGGCCGACTTTGACGATTCCCATCACAAGGTTGATCTCGATCAGCTTGGACCGCAGCGCGTGCGCGCGCCACGCCGAGCGTATGCTTTCACCCAGGCCCTGCCCCTCGACCAGCACGAACAGCGGCGCCGCGTCGAAGGCCCAAACGGCCAGCGACCACAGCAGAAACAGCAGCAGCGTCAGCACCACCAGCATCGCGGAGAAGGTCACCAGATTGGGCTCGGCACCGGCGTCGGTCGCCGATGAGAGGCTGTAACGGCCCGCTGCGCCGATACCCCACAACCAAGCCAGCAGAGTGCCCAACAGCAGCAGCACGCGCAGAAAGCCAAGCACGGCCACCCTCCCGACATCCGCGGCGCGCGTGGGCAGGGACCGGTCCAAACGTCGCCAGATTTGCAGCCGCCCGGCCGTGGACGCCGCAACCCAGGCCGCCACGCCGGCAGGCAGCAGCCACCGGGTCACCCGGTACAGCGGCGGCAACAGCGGCAGGGCCTGTCGCCCGAGCGTGTCCAGCGCGGCGGTGGGCTGAAAGACCGTCATGGCCTCCAGCGCCCCGGTGTCCACCGGATGGCCGCGCAGGATACCCGCAACGGCCCGGATCGCCAGCCAAAGTAAAGGCAGCCCAACCGACCATCGCCAAAGCACCTCGATCGCGGTCAGCCCCGGCCGCCGCCAGGTGCTCGCCATCACGGCAACGAAGGACTGCGTGCCGCGCAGGGGCGTATGCGGCTGGGTAAGGGAGCGGCGGGCTGCGGTTGTCGTAGAGATAACTATCCTTTATGACGGGTTCGACATATGCCGAGTTCGACAAGGACCGGTTCGCAATGGGTCAGCGAAGCACCAAATTCACGAGCTTACCCCTCACCACGACGGTCTTCACCAGCGTCTTGCCCTCCAGCCGCGCGGCCACCTTGCCGTCGGCGAGTGCCGCGGCCTTCATGGCTTCTTCATCGGCATCCGCCGCGACCCTGACGACCACAATCAGCTTGCCGTTGGCCTGCACCGGCACCTCGAGCTCAGCCTCCTTGGCGAGCTCAGGGTCGGCGGCTGGGAAGGGTTGGCGAAAGGCATGGCCCTCGCCGCCCATCGCCTCCCAGAGCTCGGCGGTCAGAAAAGGGGCGAACGGCGCGAGCATCAGGGTCAATGAGCGCAGCAGCTCGGCAATGGTTATAGCCGAGACCTCGCCTTTGTCCATCGCGGCCTCGGCGGCCGTGAGCTCGTTAACCAGAATCATGATGGCGCTGATCGAGGTATTGAAATGCCAACGGCCGGCAAAGTCCTCCGTGACCTTGGCGAGCGTCTGGTGCAGCCTGCGCAGCAGCGCGGCTCCCGCCGGCGTCTGTCCGGCGAAGGCCGCGGCGTTCACTTCGTCCCCGTGCGAGGTCTTCACCGAGCGTATCCGGTCCGCATACCTCGTAACCAGGCGGTAGACCTTGGCCAGAAAGCGGCTGACCCCGGCGACCCCGTCCTCCTGCCAGTCCAGCTCGCGGTCCGGCGAGGTCGCAAACAGCGCGTACACGCGCGTGGCATCCACGCCGAACTTGTCGATCATTTCGTCGGGCGAGACCACATTGCCCTTGGACTTCGACATCTTGGCCCCATCCTTGATCACCATGCCCTGCGTAAACAGCCGCGCGGCGGGCTCCGAGTTCGCGATCATGCGGAGGTCGCGCATCACCCTGGTCCAGAAGCGCGAGTAGATCAGGTGCAGAATGGCGTGCTCGACCCCGCCGATGTACTGGTCGATGGGAAACCAGTAGTTGGCCTTGGTCGAGTCGAATGGCTGCGTCGCGTTATGCGCATCCGTGTAGCGGTAGAAGTACCAGCTCGAATCCACAAAGGTGTCCATGGTGTCGGTCTCGCGCCGCGCGGGGCCGCCGCAGACCGGGCAGAGGGTCTCCACAAACTCCGGCAGCTTGCCCAAGGGCGATCCACCCTCCTGCGTGATGACGACGTTCTCCGGCAGGGTCACGGGCAAAGCCGACTCGGGCAGCGGGACCACACCGCCCGGCTCGACGCTCCCCTGCCCGGGCTCAGGGCTGTCATGCCCATTCCGGCAATACACCATCGGGATGGGCGTCCCCCAGTAACGCTGCCGGCTCACGCCCCAATCCTTCAGGCGAAACGTGGTGGTGCGCTTGCCGAAGCCGTGCATTTCGGCATGTTGCCCCATCTTCTCCTGCGCTTCGAGGCAGGACTCGCCCGTCCACTCGCCGGAGTCGATCAGCACAGCCTCCTCTTCGCCGAGATACGGCAGGGCGAGCTCGTCCGTATCCAGATTCGGGGCCACCACGCGCTTGATCGGCAGACCATACTTGGTCGCGAACTCGAAGTCGCGCTCATCATGGCCGGGTACGCTCATGATCGCGCCGGTGCCGTAACCCGCCAGGATGTAGTTGGCCACCCACACGGGCAGGGCTTCGCCGCTAAACGGGTTCACCGCATGATGACCGGTAAAGATACCGTGCTTTTCGATGTTGCCCACGCCGCCCGACTCGCCGGCCTCCTTCGCGACCTGTTGCTGCCGGAGCATCGCCTCCACCTCGCGGGCCAGCTCGCTGTCCTCGGCCGCCCACCCCTTCACCAGCGGGTGCTCCGGCGCAAGCTGCAGACTGGTGGCCCCGAAGATGGTATCCACGCGCGTGGTGAAGACGGTGATGCGTGAAGGTTCTGTCTGCTCTGAACCAAAGGCAGATCCCTCCGCTGCGCCCCGGGATGGCAACTCTGAAGCAGTTGAACCATTGACCTCTTCAAGGCCACTGCGTGCGATCAAATCTGGTGCGATCAAATCCGCGGCGATCTCACCATGGCTCCCTG
>CAXTBJ010000011.1:49522-52735 GCA_964242585.1 uncultured Bryocella sp. | reverse complement strand
CCCTGTGCCCTGCTCCCTGCACCGCAAAGGTGACCTCCGTGCCTTCCGAACGGCCGATCCAGTTGCGCTGCATGGTGCGCACCTTTTCCGGCCAGCCCGGCAGACTGTCCAGCCCATCGAGCAGTTCGTCGGCGTAATGCGTGATGCGCAGAAACCACTGCACCATCTCGCGCTGTTCGACAAGGGTGTCCTCATGCCGCCAGCAGCAGCCGCCGACCACCTGCTCATTGGCCAGCACCGTCGCGCACTTCGGACACCAATTCAGCTTCGAGGTCTTGCGATACGCGAGTCCGCGCTCATACATCTTCAGAAAAAACCACTGATTCCATCGGTAGTATTCCGGCAGACAGGTCGTGAGCTCCGTCCCGGCCCAGTCGTACCCCAACCCCAGGCGATCCATCTGCTTCTTCATCTGCGCGATGTTGCGGAGCGTCCAATCGCGCGGCTGCATATGATTTTTGAGCGCGGCATTCTCCGCCGGCAGCCCAAACGCGTCCCAACCCATCGGGTGCAGCACGTTGTAGCCGCGCATCCACATATAGCGCGCCAGCGCGTCGCCGATGGCGTAATTGCGCACATGGCCCACGTGCAGCTGGCCGCTCGGGTAGGGCAGCATGTCGCAGCAGTAAAATTTCGGCTTGCCGCCCGTGTGATCTTCGGCGCGGTACAGCGCAGGATCGGCGGCCCAGCGCGCCTGCCATCTGGGTTCGATCTCTGCGGGGGTGTAGCGGGCGGGTTCGCCCGCGAAATTTGTGAGGTCAGCCATGCAGATTCATTCTAATGAATGCGCTTGTCCTCCTTGCCGGACGCCCCGGGTCCGCAGAACCCCGTTCCCACCACTGAATCGAACAGCCCCTTCACTGCGCCATGGTTATAGGCATCTTCCGCCGGCCGCGCAAGGGCGCTAAAGGCCCACGCTCTACCACCTCCGAGGGATAGGTGCACGGTTCACGCTCTGTTCTGATCCGTTCTGGGAATCTCCAGGGGCAAAACGACCACGGTAATCGAGCGACGGAAGGAATGCAGGCCCGGATGATGGAACAGGCTGAGGGGGAACGGCGCTTCTGGTGGGCGATGGTTCCCCTGCTCGCCGCCATCTCCGTGGCCAAGGCCATCCGCTTGCCGAACTACAAGTCCGCGACGCAGGCGCAGGTGGATTACAGCCTCGGCCCGATCAAGCGCGGCATGTTCGGTGCGGTCTTCGCGCGGCCGCTGCACCTGGAGCTGTACAGCCGCTTCGCTGTCTTTTCCTGGGCCCTGCTGCTCGGCACCGTGGCCCTGCTGCTGGTGTTTACCTGGCGCGGTGGAGCGCGCGGGCGGGTACTCTCGCCGGAGGTCGTGGCGCTCTTCTTTTCCAGCTACGCACCCGTCTACCTGGCGCACATGGTGGGCTACTTTGAGGTATTGCTGCTGCTGCTGACGCTGGCGCTGCTGCTGATCCGCCCCTTCTGGGTGCGGCTGGCGTGCGCGGTGCCGGCGGCGGTCTTCGCGCTCGCGGTGCACGAGATGTTTTTGTTCGTCTTTCTGCCCGTGCTGCTGTTCAGCTTTCTGCTTCAGGGAGTTGTAGGTGAGACACCGCCTCTGCGCCGATCCGCCCTCTGGGGCGCGGTGCTGCTGCTGACCGCGGTTTCACTGGCCGCCACGGTGCGCCTGGCCCTAAACCCGCCGATGACCCCGGCGCAGCTCGACAGGCTGCGCGATCATGTCGCCCGGCTTGCCGACTTCCCCACCGACGAGGCAATGTACGAGGTGCTCGTGCGCTCCACGCGCGACAATCTGGACATCATGCGTGCGGTCGCCGCGCGTGCGCCCTGGTGGCGGCAGCAGCTGGTTTGTCTGCTCACCATGGGGCCGACGGTCACGCTCCTGCTGCTGACGACGCGCCGGCTGCTCGGCGCCGCCACGCGACCCGTGCCGCGATGGCTGGGGGCCTGCGCCGTGCTCGCGAGCCTGTCGCCCCTGGCGATGCATTTGCTTGGATTCGACGTGGCGCGCTTCAATGCGATGGTGATCCTGACCAGCTTTCTTGCCCTGATGGCGGTCTGCCGCTTCACGGCGGGCCGGCCCGTGGCGCTTTCCCCACGGCTGCACCGTGCCGTACTGCTGGTGCTGCTGCTCAACATGACGAGCGGCGATCTGCTGATGGACGGCCGCACCGTACGCTCGTTCCCGTACGTCCGCGAACTGCCGCAGCTGTATGCCCTGCGCCACGGCCATTGGCAGCCGCCCGACCCCACCTACAAGCCGCGATTTTAGGGAGCTGATATTCCGCCCGCCATGCATCCCGACCTCGTCGCACTGACCGGGAAACAAGCCGCGAACAGACTGGAAGAGAAGAATCGTGAAGCGTTCAGATGTAATCTATACGGTTGAGATAGATCGAGGTCGACCAGTGGTCTTTCCGAGCATTAGCATCATCATCCCCGCGTATAACGAAGGTGTGCGCATTGAGAATGCGCTCCGGCGCGTGTTGGACTGCATCCGGCAGCGCGGCTGGAATGCCGAGGTGCTGGTGGTGGATGACGGCTCGACCGATGACACCGCCGCGGTGGTACACCGCTGGGCTGCGGTGAACCCGGAGCTCTCGCTTGTGGAAAACGCGGGCAATCGCGGCAAAGGTTACTCCGTGCGTAACGGTCTGCTGCAGGCCACCGGCGAGATCGTCATGTTCACCGACGCCGATCTGTCCGCCCCCATTGAGGAGGCCGAGCGCCTCTTCCAAGCACTCGAAGACGGCGCGGATGTCGCCATCGGTTCGCGCTGGCTCGATAAACAGAAACAAACCACGCACCAGCCCATGTACCGCAGGTTCTTCGGCCGCTGCTACAACTGGCTCACCCGCACGGTGATGGGTCTGCCGTATATGGACACCCAATGCGGCTTCAAAGCCTTCAAGCATGAGCCGGCGCAGGATATCTTTCGCCTGCAGACGATCGAGCGTTGGGGTTTCGATCCGGAGATCCTGTTCATCGCGCGCAAGCTCGGTTTTCGTGTCGAAGAGGTGCCGGTAACCTGGGGCCACGACGAGCGCAGCCGTATCAGCTACCTGCGCGACGGCACCCAGATGCTGCGCGAGATGGTAGAGATCCGCGGCAACTCCCTGCGCGGCCGCTACGATCACGCCATCGCGGCGCTGCGCGATACCAGCAGCATGGTGACCCGGCCCGTTCCCTGGCCCAGCCCGGCCGAAAAACCGGCCCAGGTACAGCCGAG
>CAXTBJ010000011.1:33347-49422 GCA_964242585.1 uncultured Bryocella sp. | reverse complement strand
GGCTTGGTCAACACGCCGAGATCTCCCAGCCCATTCACAAAATCCTGTACCGCCAGCGCCACCAGCAGCAGCCCCATGATGCGCACCAGGATGCGGATGCCCGTATCCCCCAGCGCCCTGGCCACGCGCACCGCGCTGCCCAGCACCAGAAAGCAGATGGCGCAGGTGATCAGGATGGCGCTATAGATCGCCAAATGCTCGCGCAAACCCTGCGCTTGGCCCACCAGCACCATAACGCTGGTAATCGCGCCCGGCCCGGCGAGCATGGGAATACCCATCGGCACGATGCCGGCATCGTCCTTGTGCGTGGCATCCTCCGTATCCGACGAGGACTCCTGCGTGGCGGAGCGTTTGGCCTGCAGCATGTCCAGACCGATCAGCAGCAGAATGATGCCCCCCGCGATCTCAAAGGCCGGCAGCGTGATGCCGAACAGCTTGAAGATGTACTGCCCCGCAAGGGCGAAGGCCGACAGAATCACCAGCGCGGTCAACGACGCCTTGCGCGCCGTGCGCACGCGTTTGGCGGGGTCCTGATCGGCCGTAACGGCCAGAAAGGTGGGCAGAGCGGCAAAGGGATCGACCAGGAAAAAGATGGAGCTCAGCGCCAGCACCGAAAACCGGACATAGGCCGAGCTTTCCAGGTGGGCCAGCGACATGTGAGGAGGGAACATAGGTACGGCGACACCAACGCCCTTGCGATCCTATCGCATCGGCCCCCGGCACACGCCATGGCACGCCTGGGGCACCTCGCTATAATCAAGGCTCACGAAGCCACAAAAATCTCAGGAGTCTCCTCGAAGATGCCATTGCAAACCACCACCAACATCTGGCACAACGGCCAACTGATCCCCTGGGAGAAGGCCACCACACATGTGCTGAGCCATGTGATCCACTACGGCTCCTCCGTCTTCGAGGGCATCCGCTGCTACACGCAGGAGGGGAACGGGGCGGCAATTTTTCGCCTGCCCGAGCACATGCGGCGCATGGTGGACTCCGCCAAGATCTACCGCATGCCCCTGGGATACAGCGTCGAGCAGTTGAGTGAGGCCGTCGTGGAGGTCGTCGAGGCCAACGGGGTCGCGCCCTGCTACATCCGCCCGTTCGCCTTCCGCGGCTACGGTGAGATCGGCGTCAACCCGCTGAAGTCGCCCGTCGAGGTCTACGTCGCAAACTTTCCCTGGGGTAAATATGTGGATGGCACGGCCGGTGCGGACGTCTGCGTCTCCAGCTGGAACCGTCTCGCGCCCAACACCATGCCCTCGCTCGCCAAGGCCGGCGCGAACTACATGAACTCGCAGCTCATCCGCATGGAAGCCGACATCAACGGCTATGTCGAGGGCATCGCGCTCGACCGTAACGGCTATCTCTCCGAAGGCTCGGGTGAAAACCTGTTTCTCGTGCGCAACGGCACGCTGTACACCTCGCCGCTGGCCAACTCCGTACTGAACGGCATCACACGCGACTCGATCCTCGTGTTCGCGCGCCAGTTCGGCATTCCCGTGGTCGAGCAGCCGCTCCCGCGCGAGTTCCTGTACATCTGCGACGAGGCCTTCTTTACCGGTACCGCCGCCGAGGTCTCGCATCTGCGCTCGGTGGACCGCATCCTGGTCGGCGACGGCACCATGGGACCCATTACCCGCATGCTGCACGATGCGTTCTTTGATGTCGTGCACGGCAGGGCCGCCGATCGTTACGGCTGGCTGACGCCTGTAAAGGTGGCGAAGCTCGATGCGGTCGGGGAGACCATCAACGCCTGATCCGGCCAGTGGACACGACGGATGCGGGCGCGCAAAGACGGCCCGCATCCGTCAACCTAGCCGATATGGCAAAATACCCCACCTAAGCTCTGGAGAGAGCCGTCTCTCTCCAGCCATCATCCTGATCTCACCAGTCGTCCCCCTCGTCACTCCAGTTGTCCCCTCGTCTCGCCAGCCGTCATCCTGAACGCAGTGAAGGATCTCCATATTCCGCCTGGAGTTGAACGAAGCCACAGTGGGACTTCAAAACCTCCATCGACAGCAAAGGCGCTCCTTGAGCGCCTTTGCTGTCGAACCTGAACTTCCAAAAGCAACAACATCCTAGCCCGTCGCCCCGCACACACAGACCGGCGCGACCAGTGCCTTAGTCCTCATCCGCCGGCTCCGGCTCCTCGCTCTTCGCCACAGCCTTTTTGGGTCCTGGTTTGCCCCTCTTCTTCATCTCCGGCTCAGCCTGCTTTTCATCTTCCTTACTCTTCTTTTCCGATTCCCTATCCTTGGGCGACTTCTTCGCGGCCGGCTTGGCATCCTCGTCCTCTTCCTCCTCCTGCGTGGCCTGCTTGAAGATGCCCTTCGCCACCGCTTGCAGCTTTTTGGCCATGTCCACCTCTTCCCGCAGGTTCTCCTTCAGCAGGTCGACCACATCGCCCATACCCTGCGCCTTGGCCATGGCGATGGTCGCATGGTAGCCGGCAATCTCATAGTGCTCGGTGCGCAGCGCCGCGCCCAGCAGGCCGGCATCGAAGCTCGCGCCTTCGGTATCCTCTTCAAGCGCCTCCATGCCCTCGGAGATCACGCCTTCCATGCCGCTGCAGTGTTTGCCGGTGGGCTTTTTGCCGATGTGCCCGAACACCTCGCGCAGCCGCTGCACCTGGTCCTTGGTCTCTTCCCGGTGCTCCTTGAAGAGCTGCTTCAGCTCAGGGCTTTTCGCTGCCTTGGCCAGCTTGGGCATGGACTTCACCAGTTGATTTTCCGCGCTGTACATATCGCGCAATTCGTCGATCAGAACGTCCTTCAATGCCATGCGGTTTCTCCTGGGGTTTACCTGCGCCGGCCCTGCTCAGCATTGGCGGCCGGGTGGGCTTTCCTGCTCTGATATCCGCGCCCCACCGGAAGTTGGCTTCATATAAAAAGAAAGCGGCTCGGGCATGAATTGGCCGCCTGAGCCGCTTTGCTCTGAAGGGTTTGTTTAGAGCGGAACGACGATCGACTTCTTCTTGGAGATCGCCTTTAAGAAACCTTCTCCCGTGTGCAAATGCGCCTCGGCGAGCTGCGGGGGAATATGCGCCAGCCATTGCGCCGTGGATACATCCTGATATTTGGGTTCAGGAAAGACCTCTAAAAACACCAGATCCTCCTCCCCGATGTTCTCGATGTAATGCGGCCGGGTCTTCTCGATCACGCCGATATCGCCGGCCTGAAAATCCTCCGTGCGTGCGGCCATGGCTGCGTCGAAGACCGTCATGCGGCCTTTGCCGCGAACGTAATATTGCCACTCATCGGACAGGGGATGCCAGTGCATCTCACGCAGACCGCCCGGCTTCACCGTCACGATCGCCGCGGCGATGTCCGTCACCGGAAAGTTCTTTACATCCACGATCTTCACCTCACCGCCGCTGCGCGCGGCACTGGGGGGCATCTGCGACGGGCGGAAAAGATACTTCTCATTCTCCGCGCCGGTGCCCTGGGCGGCATAGGCCTGATCCTCCGCGAGCGGCCCCGGCAATTGACTCTGAAAGATATACAGCTTCTCCTTCGGCACGTTCGCAAAGGTCGACTCTGGCACGCTGAAGTTCTTTGCCAGCACCTCCTTCGGCGTGTGGTGGAAGTAGTCGCTCAGCAGAAACGTCGAAAACTCATTGAAGGAGCCGCTATTGAAGACCAGCAAAAACATGGCACCTTCTTCCATGCCCTGGATGGAATGCGGCGTGCCGCTGGGAAACAGCCACAGATCGCCCGCGTTCACCTCATTTACGAACGACTTGCCGCCCTCGGGGTCCATGGCCGTGATGCGTGCGCGGCCGCTGATCATGTAGGCCCACTCGGACTCCAGATGCCAGTGCAGCTCGCGAATGCCGCCCGGCTCCAAGTACATCTCCACGCCGGCCATGGCCTTTGAGGTAGGCAGATCGCGCACGGTGCCCTGCCGCGTCCAGCCACCCGAGTCCACCTCTTTCTCCGCCAGCGAGAAGGACCATTTGAAGCCCTGCACGCTGCCGTTATCGCTCTCCGGCGGCCAAACGGAGTCGAGGTTCTCGGCCTCGAGCGGGGTATTGTGCGCAAGCGGCGCCTTTTCGTTCGGCAGGTGGTGGTCCGGCGTGGTGAGCTGCTGCCCCCCAGGACGCGCGACCTCCAGCTTCGCCGGCACCGGCTGTGTTCCGGTTTGTTGTGCGACCAGCGGTGCGGCCGCGGCGGCGGCGGCCAGGGTAGCCGCGGTCTGACGAAGAAAATTCCTCCGTGAAACGGCTGAGGCAGAGGCCCGATCTTCGGTCATGTTGACTCTCCTTCTTCTTTACTCGATTGAAATTTGTAGGAGCATCTCAGCTTCTGTGTACACGTTGGTTCGATGCACGGAAGCGGCTAAGTCAGCGGGCTTACCGGAAGCCGGCAACGGAACCGCTCCCTGGTGCAAACGCATCCTACAACGGTATGAGCTCTTCCTTACAGACCCCGCACCCCTCGCAGGCAGCGAAACTCGGCGCCACGCGGCAGCTCGGCAATTCGGATATGCACCTGACCGCGATCGGCTTCGGCGCCTGGGCCATCGGCGGCGGCAACTGGCAGTACGCCTGGGGCGCGCAGGACGATAACGATTCTCTCGCCGCCATCGGGCGCGCGCTCGATGGCGGCATGAACTGGATCGATACCGCCGCGGTCTACGGTCTGGGTCACTCCGAGGAGGTCGTCGGCCGATCGCTGAAGGCCCTGAAGGGAGCCGGCGCAAAGCCCTACGTCTTTACCAAGTGCTCGATGACGTGGGGTGCGGACCGCCAGATCGTCAACTCGCTGAAGCACGTCCGTCAGGAGTGTGAGGCCAGTCTGCAGCGGCTCGGCATCGAGGCCATCGACCTCTACCAGATCCACTGGCCCAACCCCGAACCGGATATCGAGGAAGGCTGGGGGACGATGGCCGAGCTGCAGAAGGAAGGCAAGATCCGCTATCTCGGCGTGTCCAACTTCAACGTCGCGCAGATGGAACGCATTGCGAAGATCGCGCCCATCACCAGCCTGCAGCCGCCCTACTCCATGCTGAAACGCGATATCGAAGCCGAGATCCTGCCTTACTGCCAGACGAACAACATCGGCATTATCAACTACTCGCCCATGCAGAGCGGCTTGCTGACCGGTGCGATGACCAGGGAGCGTGTCGCCGCCATGCCCGACGACGACTTCCGCAAACGCGCCATGAACTTTCAGGAGCCCCGCCTCTCGCGCAATCTCCAGGTGGCGGAGCTGCTCAAGCAGATCGGCGCACGGCATGGTGTGGAGGCCGGCGTCGTCGCGATCGCGTGGACGCTGCATCATCCGGCGATCACGGCGGCCATTGTCGGTGGCCGCTCAGCCAGGCAGGTCGAAGGGGTCCTGCCCGCCGCGGATTTCCGGCTAAGCGAAGGGGAGTTTGCCGAGATCGGCCGCTTTCTCAACGAACATCCTTGATCGCGAAACCGGTCTTCCGAGATAAGTTCTTGGTTGTCATCCCGCAACGAAGTGGAAGGATCGGCTTTCCCCGGTCTATCGGTGGAATAAGGGAACGCAGACCCCTCCTCCGTGTCACATGCAAAATGCGGACATGCTGAATAACGTCCCATACCGTCACACGGCAAGCGACCGCAGAACCGCCACATTGCGCCTCTCATCGCCGGGCTCATCCACGGGCGTCTCGGCGATAAAGGCGGCATGGGCGAATCGCGGATCGTGCAGCAGTCGTTGAAAGGCCGCCGCGCCGATCGTTCCCTCGCCGATGTGCTGGTGGCGGTCGAGCCTGGAGCCCCTCGGCGCCTTCGCGTCGTTGCAGTGCCACACGCGCACCGCCTCCGTACCCATCGTGTTCACGATATTCGTTACGGTCGCCTCATAACCCTCGCTCGTGACGAGATCGTACCCCGCGGCATGGGTGTGGCATGTGTCCAGACAGACGCCGACCGGGGCGCAGGGCCTGAGCGTTTCCACCAACTCGGCGACCTGCTCAAAGCTGCCGCCCAGCGAAAACTCAGCGCCCGCGGTGTTCTCGATCAGGATGCGAAAGTCGGCACTCTGCCAGGGCAGGCCATCGATCGCCTGCTCGATGCCGGCCGCCGCCAGATGTAGCCCCTCGTCGCGCGTCAAGCCCTTCCAGGAACCCGGATGCAGCACCAGATAACGTGCGCCTAGGGCCAGCGCCCGTTCCACCTCGCCGCGAAAACCAAGCATCGAGTTGCCGCGGACCGTCTCGGTCTGCGAGCACAGGTTGATGAGATAGCTCGCGTGGATCACGAGCGGACCCACATCATTGGCCTGCATCTCGGAACGCATCTTCGCGGCGTCCTCCGGCTTCACCGGCGAGCTCTTCCAGGTGCGCGGGCTCGCCGAAAAGATCTGCAAGGTATCGGCGCCGGCGTCGGCTGCCCGCTTCACTGCCGTCCAGCAACCGCCGGATGTTCCTACATGCACACCGATTCGCTTTGCCATACTCCTTCGAGGCTAATCGATTGCCTCTGCCGTCCTGCGCCGGATATCCTCAACGAAACAAAGGAATCTCTCGCATGACCCCTTCTACCGATCGTCAGGGCGCAGCCCTGAACCCCATCACACACTTCGTTCTCATGCCCCTCTTCACGCTGAGCCTCGGGTTTGCGATCTACCTCACGGCGCATCGCCGGGACGAGAACCCCGTACTCTATCCGTGGCTTATCGTTCTGTCCCTTGCACTGATCTTGCTGAACATGCAATCGCGGCTGTATGCGCTTCGGGTGCAGGACCGCGTGATCCATTTGGAGGAACGGTTGCGGCTCGCAGCACTCCTGGCACCGGAGCCGTTGGCTCAGGTCCAGTCCCTGAGCTCCGCGCAGCTCATCGGATTGCGTTTCGCCTCGGATGCGGAGTTGCCGGCACTGGCGTTGCGGGCAGTGAAGGAAGGTCTCTCGCAGAAGGCGATCAAGAACGCCATCGGGCACTGGCGTCCGGATCACGGGCGCATTTAAGCGGTGAGAGGCTGCTTTACGGCAGTGAATCCACTTATTCCCTTGCACTCGAACGTTGTCATCCTGAACGTCATGTAGGATCTGCTTCTTGCTGGTGTCCGGGTTGCATACAGCAGAAAATAGATTCTCCGCATAGCTCAGAACGACAATGTGAAGAGTGTACGGCGCGCAAGAGCAACAGCCGCCTAGTACACATCGCGCTGATACCGCCTTGCCTTCTTCATCGCCGCGAGATACTCGTTGGCCTGCTCCAGCGTGCCGCCCGAGCCCTCCGCGATACAGTCCAGCAGCGCTGTTTCCACGTCCTTGGCCATACGGCTGGCATCGCCGCAGACATAGAAATACGCGCCGCGTTCCAGCCAGTCGTAGAGCTCCTTGGCGTTCTCGCGCATGCGGTCCTGCACATACACTTTTTTACCCGAATCGCGCGAAAAGGCCGTGTCCAGCCGCGCCAGCGTACCGTCTTTGAGCATGCCGTCGAACTGGTGCTGGTACAGAAAATCGGAGACGCGGCGCTGCTCGCCGAAGATGAGCCACATCGGCCCCTTTTCGCCAAGCGCCTGCCGATGCTCCAGAAAGGCGCGGAACGGCGCAACCCCCGTGCCCGGACCGATCATGATCACCGGTGCGGAGGTGTCCTCCGGCAGGCGGAAAGCGTTATTCTCATGCAGAAAAATGGGCATGAGGCCGCCCACGGGAGCACGTTCGCCGAGATGGCCGGAGCAGACACCCTGCCGATCGACCTTGTGGGCGTGATACCGGATGACGCGCACGGTGGTGTGCACGGTGTCCGGGTGCGCCGCCTGCGAGCTGGAGATGGAGTACATGCGCGGGGTAAGGCGCTGCAGCACGTTGAAGAGCTGCTGCGGGTCCGTGACCGCGCCGGGAAACTCGCGGACGAGATCAACGAACTCACGGCCCCAGACGTACTCCTCGGCCGAAGCTTTGTTTTCCTGACCCTGCAGCGCCCGCAAGCCCTGTGGCACAGCTTCGCCGAACAGCTTGGCATACTGGTTCACGCTGCCGCGGGCGAGCTTGCCGATGCCCAGCCGCGTCGTGAGCGCCTCATGCAGATCGATCTCGACCTTGTAGTGATCCAGCACGCGTTCCGTACCGGTAAACCCAAGCGCCTCGAGCACATCGTCCACCTGAACCTCGCGATTGGTAGGAATGATGCCCACGGCATCGCCGGGCGTGTATTGCATGCCCTCTTCAAGCGCGAGCTCGATGTGGATGGTCTCTTTTTCACTCTCGGGACCGGTCAGGCGGTCGTTCACGAGAACGCGGGAAAGGTAGGGTTGATTGCGGGTGTATTTGGTCGCGTGCGGCTTCGGGGCCGCGAGGGTAGCCTGTTCGCTCATCGCTTCCATGATAAACGGCGGCGTGCCGTCCCCGCACCTCAAGGCAGGCAGGAAGATTGCGCGGACCACGCAGGCCGGGCACGATCTCGATCCGGTCCAACGTTGCCGCCGATCCTTGTCGCTCCAGCATCGTTCTTACGGGACCAACTTCTTACGGAGCCAGGTTCTTATGGAGGTTTTTACGGAACCAGATCCACGTCGCTCGACTCCGAAAGCTGGTGAATCGCGATCCAGGTCCCTTGATACGCATTCAGCGCATCGGAGACCGAGGACCGCGAATCACGCAGGGCGTCCAGGTAGTCGATCAGCGCGAGACCGCCATGGTCGAAGGCATAGCGCGCGATCGACAGCACGTCCGCGCTCTCGTCCAGGTAGTGATTGCCGAAACGGTCCGCAAGTGTCTTGGCCTGAGCGTAGGCCACCCAGGCCTGATCCACATCGGAGACTACCTGGTTGCGCGCCGCGGTGACGGAGAGCTGCGCCGCGTCGATCGTCAACCGTGCCGTCTCCTTGTTGCCCTGATTTTTGTCAAAGAGGCGGAGCGGAAGATTGACATTGAAACCGAACGAGTTCGGATTGAAGCCGGCACCCTCCGGGGTGCGGTCGTACTCCAGCTCGACCGTCGGATCGGCCGTGCCGTTGGCGACGGCGAGCCGGTATGCGGCCTGTGCGGCGGTCACGCCGGATTGTGCGGCCTGCAGATCCGGCCGTGCGGCCAGGGCCTGCTGAATCAGTTGCTCCCGTGTCGGGGACAGGGCAGGCGGCACGATCGCGCCGGCGATGTCGAAGGTCTGCGACGGCTCCGGAATGCCCATCAGGGTTTGCATCTGGTCGGAGGCCTGCTGCAGCGCAACCTGGTCGTTGGCCGCGTCGGACTCAAAGGACCCTAGCTGCAAATCGAGCCGCTCAAAGTCCAGTCTGCCCAGATCGCCGGCCTTGTACCGGTCATCGGCGATCTCCACCTCGTGCCGGAAGTCCGCCAGTTGCGCCTTCGAAAGCTCGAGCGACTGCTTGGCGAAGAGCATATGCGTAAACGCGGTGCGCACCTGCAGCAGGGTTTGCCGTATCGTGTCCTGCAGCTGCGCCGCGGTCTGCGCCGTGGTGGCCTGTGCGTTCTGGATGCGGTAGGCGCGCTTGTTGCCGCGCTCGAACAGACGCGAGAGCTGTGCGGAGTACGCATACGGATTGTTTACCCCATCGCCGGTTTCGGTTACCTCCGTGCCGGCTACGCCGAAGTAGGGGTTCGCGCGCACCGCCGCCTGCAACTCCTGGGCACGCACGCTGCGCAGGTTGGCCTCCGCTGCCAGCAGCGTTGGATTGCCGGCCCGCGCGCGGTCGACCACCTGCTGCAGCGTCAGCGAGCCCGGCTTGGCCGGTGCCGGCTTGCGGGGGTCGATGCCGGGTGAGGCGGAGGCGGCATAGGCCTGCGGGCCGCCGGGCGTCTCGTTCTGCGCGCCGGGGCTGCCGTTGGCACCGTTGGCACCGCCGCGCGCCCCCCCCTGGCCACCCGGTGCGGAACCGGAGGCGCCCTGGCCGCTCGCGGCACCCGCCGCGCCCGCGCCCGCCGCACCCCCACCCCCGCCGGCTCCGCCCCCACCGCCGGCCTGCGACCAGAGCGCGGGCGAGGCCAGAGAGGCCGACACGGCGAGCCACGCCAGGGCGGCCGCGAAACGAACGTAGCGGCGCAGGCAACGTCCTTTGCTTGTAACGGTGGAGCCGCTCATGCCTCAAACTCCGCATCCTGCGCGGGCAAGACATCCGTCGGCCGGGCAAACGCGACATACAGCGTCGGCAAAAGGAAAATATTGATGATCACGGCGCCGATCAAACCGCCCACGATCACGATGGCGAACGGCCGCTGCGAGTCCGAGCCGATGCCGTGCGACAGCGCCGCCGGCAGCAGCCCCAGCGTGGCTACCAGCATCGTCATCAGGATGGGCCGCAGCCGCAACACCGCGCCTTCCACCGCCGCCTCCAGCACCGTATGCCCATTCACGCGCAGCTGGTTCATGTACTCCAGCATAATGATGCCCGTCTGCACCGAAACGCCGAACAGCGCCAGAAACCCCACACCCGACGACACCGAAAAGTGCGTGCCCGTCAGCAGCAACGCCAGCAGACCGCCAATGGGCGCCATCGCGACATTCGCCATGATCAGCGCCGCCCACTTGCCCGAATGGAACATGCTGTACAGGATGATAAAGATAAGCAGGATGGTGATGGGCAGCACGATCAGCAGCCGGCGCGTGGAGCGCTTCTGGCTCTCATACTCGCCGGCCCAGTTCAATTTGTAGCCCTGCGGCAGCTTCACCTGCTTGTTCACCCTCGTAATGGCCTCTTCCACCGTGGAACCCAGATCGCGGTTGCGTACCGAGTATTTAATGGCCACATAGCGCGACCCACCCTCGCGATAGATCTCCTCCGCGCCGTCCGTGGTATTCATCTTCGTCACCTGCGCGAGCGAAACGCGCTCTCCCGAGGGCGAAACCAAGCGGATGTCCTGGATGGCCTGCGGTGTGGAGCGGTACGGCCCGGCGTAGCGCGTCGTCACGTCGTAGCGCGCTTCGCCGTCCAGCACCTGCGTCACCGAGTTGCCGCCCACCGCGGTCTCGATCGCGTCCTGCACATCGGCGACGTTCAGCCCGAAGCGCGCCGCGGCTCCGCGGTCCACCACAAAGTTCAGATTCGGCTGCCCGATCACGCGAAACAGCCCCAGATCCGCCACACCGCGCACCGTCGACATCACGCCGACAATCTGCTCCGCCGTCTGTTCCAGCGTCTTCAGGTCCGTCCCGTACAGCTTTACCGCGAGCTCGCCCTTCACGCCCGAGACCGCCTCTTCCACATTGTCCGAAATCGGCTGGGAAAATCCCCAAGTCACGCCCGGCACCACCTGGAGCGCACGGTCAATTGCCCCGATCAGCTCATCCTTGCTCTCGTGAAACACCGGCCGCCATTCGCTCTTGGGCTTCAGATCGACAAAATACTCCGTGTTGAAAAAGCCTGTGGCGTCGGTACCGTCATCGGGCCGCCCGGTCTGCGAGACCACCTGCTTGACCTCCGGAAACGAGGCCATAATGATCCGCGAACGATTCATCACCTCGATCGAAGCCGTGGGGCCGATGGAGGGTGCCAGCGTGCCGCGCGCCCAGATCGCGCCCTCGTCCAGATGCGGCAGAAACTCCGAGCCGATCACGCCGGAGTACACCATGACGGCGCTGAGCCCGATCGCCGCCAGGGCGCCGCCCATGGTCATGCGCGGGCGATTGATGTGCCACACCACGAGGTGGCGATAGCGCTCCGTCACCCAGCGCAGCACCGGATTTTCCCACTCCGAGGTCCCGTTGCGAAACAGAAAACTGGCCAGCGTCGGCGCGACCAGCATGGAAAAGATCAGCGCGCCCAGCAACGCGAACGCGACCGTCCAGGCCATCGGCTTGAACAGCCGGCCCTCCACGGCCTGCAGCGTGAAGATCGGCAGATAGGCCGTGATAATGATGCCGATCGCGAAGAATACGGGCCGCTGCACCTCATGCGCGGCTTCGCGGATCTGCTGAATGACGGTCAGGTCTTTTTTGCGGCTGTGACTCAGGTGCCGGACGATGTTTTCAATCATCACCACCGCGCCGTCCACGACCATGCCGAAATCCAGCGCGCCCAGCGAAAGCAAATTCGCCGGTATGTTGCGCAGATCCAGACAAATCGACGCGAACAGCAGAGCGAACGGGATGGTGAGCGCCACAATGAACGCCCCGCGCAGATTGCCCAGAAAGACGAAGAGAATAATGACGACGAGGATGATGCCCTCGGTCAGGTTGTGCAGCACGGTGTGCGTGGTCAGGTGCAGCAGGTCGGAACGATCGAGGAACGGCACCACGCGCACGCCCGGCGGCAGGATGTGTTGATTGAGCTCATCGACCTTGGCGTGGATGCGCTCCAGCACCTCGTCGGAGTTTGCCCCCTTTTGCAGCAGGGCCACACCTTCGATCGCGTCGCCGTTGTCGGCCAGCTTGCCATCCCTGCGCAGGATGGCCTTGCCGATCTGGCCCAGGCGGATCTTCGGTCCCTGCACCACGGTGGCCACGTCGGCCACGGTCAGCGCCGTGCCGTTCTGCGCCTTCAACGGCACTTTCGCGATATCGTCGGTGGTCTTATACAGGCCGACCTCGCGCACGTTGATCTGCTGCTCGCCCTGCTCGATAAATGATCCGCCCGCGTCCGTGTTGTTGGCCGCCAGCGCGGTCTTTACCGTGGCGATATTGAGCCCATACGCCACCAGCTTTTCCGGGTCGAGAACCACCTGGTACTCACGCGTCGGGCCGCCGAAGCTGGCCACATCCACCACGCCCGGCACACTCTTGAACTCTTTCTCAAGCGTCCAGTCTTCAATGGACTTCAGCGCCATCGCATCGTAGGCCGGATTCGTGCTTTCGACGGTGTACCAGAAGATCTGCCCGACCGGGCTCCAGTCCGTGCCGATCTGCGGCTGCAGATTGTTGGGCAGCGTGATCTGCGACAGGCGCTCCAATACCTTTTCGCGGTTCCAGTCGTTGATGCTGTCATCGTCGAAGGTGAGCTTCAGGTCGGACAGGCCGGCGAGCGTGAAGGAGCGCAGCGAGGAGGTGTGCGGAATGCCCGCCACCGCGATCTCCAGCGGCACGGTAACCTGCTGTTCTATCTCCTCCGCGGAACGGCCCGGCCACTGCACCAGCACCTCGACGTAGTTGTTGGCGACGTCGGGGTAAGCCTCCACCGGCAGATTGTGAAACGAGATGGCTCCCCAAAGAAACAGCAGGATGCCGATCACCAGGATGATGAAGCGGTTGTTCAGGGCGAAGTCGACAAGCTTGCGGATCATAGGATTTCTTGGGATGGTTGAAATCTGAAGATCATCCCCTATTGCTCCGTCGCTTCTTCCAGCACAAGCGCGCTGGCCACCACCTGATCGCCCTCACGCAGACCGCCGGTGACGACCACCGCATCGCCGGGCAGCATTTGGCCTGTCTTGACCGCGACGCGGCGAAAGCTGCCCGGCGCGTTCGTCGGCATGAATACCCAGTCCTGGTCGTGGAGGTGCAGAATGGCATCTGCCGGCACCACCAGCGCGTTCTGCGCCTTGGCCCCGTGGAAGGTGGCCGTCGCAAACATGCCGATGCGCAGCTGCTCTCCCGGATTCTGCACCTGGATGCGCACCTTGGCCGTGCGCAGGCTGGGATCGAGAATGGCACCCACGTCGGAGATCGTGCCCTTGCGCACCTGACCCGCAAAGGCATTCAGCTTGATGTCGGCCCCCTCGCCGACATGCACCTGCGCCAGGTCGTTCTCATACACATCGCACACCACCCACACATGCGTAAGGTCCGCCACGGTCAGCGATCCGCTCGCGCCGGTCACGTTCAGACCCGCCGCGCCGGCGGCCGTCGTATTCTGCGCCACGATGACGCCGGAGATCGGCGCATATACCTTGACGGTGTCGCCCGGATGCTCCTTGCTCACGCCCAAGATGCGCAACTGCTGCTCCGCAGCCGTAAGATCGGCCTTGGCATCGGTCTCGCCGTTCTCGGCAACCTGCAACTGGCTCTGCGCGATCGCGCCCTTGTCGTACAGCAGCTTGTCGCGCGTCAGCGTGGTGTTGGCGAGCTGCTCGTCCGCGACCGCCTTGAGGTACCCGTCAAAAGCCGTGGTCACATCGGGCGACTGCACCTCCATCACCAACTGACCCTTGTGGACGTAGTCTCCCAGGCCGACATGCAGCGCCGTCACCCGGCCGTTGGCGATCGAAAGTACCGGTAACTCGCGCGAGGGATCGGGCTGCACCTGTCCGGTCACGTTCAGCGTGTCGAAGGTCGAACGCGCCGCTACGGGCACCAGCGGAAAGGCGTTCGGCGTATTCACATGAACCTGCGTGGGCTCTCCCGTGGGCACAACCGCGACGTTCGACGGCGGCGCCTCCGCCGCCTCCCGGCCGGGGGTCTCCTTGTCCCGATGGCAACCCGCCAGGAAGAGATTCGCCAGCAGAAGCGGAGCCATAACTGACAGCCATCGCGACCTTGGCGGCGAGATCCGCAGGCAATTCGCCGCGCCGAACATACGTATCAAGCGAGAAAACTCCACAATCCTAGTAGACCATGACGGTTGTCGACGCCCAAAGGACGCGGCGGGACAACAAAATCGTTCTGAACCCAAGCTACGCGAACCGCCCATTAAAAGTCCGTAAGGAAGCACCAGGCCGGACCGCCCGGCAGCCGCAGCACTCGGCTTCACACGGGCACATGGAGGCTCAGCTACCCGGCAGCCTTCGCCTGCAAGCGCCGATCCAGCAGATCCCGCCCGATCGCGTCCAGCACCCCGTTCAGGAAGTTCAAACTCTCCGGCGCGGCGTAGCGTCGCGCGATCTCCAAGGTCTCATTGATCACCACCGCCGTCGGCGTCGCAGGAAAACCCAGCATCTCCGCCGTCGCCGTCCGCAGCAGATTGCGGTCGACCACCGGCATGCGCTCCAGGCGCCAATTCTGTGCATGCTTGGCGATCAGCGCGACGATCTCCTCCTCGCGCTGCGTCGCCACGCGGTGCAGATCGTCGGCAAAGCCGCGCGTCTCCTCATCCACATCCTCGCGCGCCTCCCAGAACAGCCGTTCCACGTCGGCCGGCTCCTGCTTGCCCAGATCCCCTTGAAACAGCATCTGCATGGTCAATTCGCGCGACTTGCGCCGTGTACCCATCAGCGGCTTACCCCGGCGGTCTCGCCCTGCGGCGACTCGCGCTGAGCCCGGTTCCCGCCGTCCACGATCTTCTCCCCGAGCTTCTCCTGCAGGGAGGCCATCTCGATTGCCGCCATCGCCGCCTCGAAGCCCTTGTTGCCGGCCTTCAGCCCCGCACGGTCCAGCGCCTGCTCCAGGGTCTCGCAGGTCAGCACGCCGAAGGCATGCGGCACGCCGGTCTCCGCCTGCGACTGTCCGATGCCGCGCGATACCTCGTTATAGATCGCCTCATAGTGCGCGGTCTCGCCGCGCAGCAGCACCCCCAGCGTGATAATGCCGTCAAAATGCCGCGCGCCCGCAGGCGTCTTCGACTCCGCAAGCGTCCGCGCCGCGGAAGGGATCTCCCATGCACCCGGCACCCGCACAATCTCCACATCCGTCTTCGCCACACCGCTGCGGTAAAGCGCATCCAGGGCCCCCTGCAGCAGCCGGTCGGTAATCACGGCGTTCCATCGCGCGACGACGATCGCGAACCGCCGGCCGGCTGCCGACAGATCGCCTTCTATCGCCACCGGCCGGCCATGCAACACGTTCTCCGACTCCCAAAACCCCAGCTCAAAGTCCGGTGCCAGCGCCACCCGAAACAGCCGCGCATTCCAGTGCGTTAACTCGATGGGCCCCAACTTGATGGCTTCCCGCTCCAGGGCTTCCGGCTCCAGGGCTTCCGGCTCCGCGCCGCTGCCGCCGGCCTCGGTCCAGGCCTTCACGGCCGCATGCACCCCGTCGAGATTCGTCGTCTCCACCAGCAGCCGCGGCTGCGCCGGCGCGCGGCCGGTCACCATCTCCAGATTGCCCAGCGGCGCTAAAAAAGCGGACCCACGGCCCGAGCCGTCCATCCAGCCCCGCCCCTGCTCAAATCCGAGCCCGCGCAGCAGACCCTCCAGCCTTTCAAATGTCTCCGGCGACGCCACCGGAACGATGCTGGTGATTCCCTTGATCATTCCCTGATTGTATCGTCCGTATCCCATCTCCCCGCCGCCGCCCGGCCGCTTTTGACGCGGATCTGGCTCGGATCT
>CAXTBJ010000011.1:24664-33247 GCA_964242585.1 uncultured Bryocella sp. | reverse complement strand
CTGGCGTGGAGCTGGCGCGGATCTGGCTCGGATCTGCCGCGGCTTGGCCCCGGATGGGCGAAGAACCCTTTTTGACCTTTAAACGGCGCCCCTCTTCGCTTTCACCTCAGGGGATCTGCGATGGCGGCTCTCATGCGGGGTCTCACGCGGGCTCGCGCCGTATAGGGACTCGGCGCGACCCCGCCCTTTGGGTATCCTGAAGCGGTGATCTTCCGTCAACCCAGCCGCCCAGCAGCCTTCCTGCTCCCTCTCGCCGCCCTCGTCCTCAGCGGCTGCTCGAACCACGGCGGTCAGCGCGCCCAGAACGCCGCCGAACATCGCTCCGAACTGATCGCCGAGCGCGGACAGATGGAGGCCATCCCGCCGCCCAGCAAAAGCCGCTACATGGCCATTCACAGCTTTGAATCCTGGCAGAATCCCTACATCACCGTGCAGCCCGGCATGGTCACGGTGCACCTCCTGCTCGCCGACGCCAACACCACCGATTTCGGCGCGGGCGGTATGCTGCGCCCGGTCGGCGCGCGTCGGCAGGAGCTCAACATCAGCCCCGAAAAGCTTGGCGAGGCCATGAGCTCCATCCCACAAAGCTCCTGGCCCTACGGCCGCGTGGTTGCGGTCGAAGAAGCCCACAACACCCCCGCCCAGGCCGAACCCGTCGTACGCCGCAACCTGGAGGCCACCGTGGGAACGCTGAACGACCTCGGGGTGATTGCCTATGACATGTCGGCGGGGGTGGTGCGGTAGCGGTTAGTTCTGAGTCCTGATTTGTTAGTTCTAAGTGTTAGTTGCTAGTGATTCGCTGTCAGTGCTCGGTTATCGATACAAGCTCGGGGCCTTGTCACGAAGTGGAGAGCCGTCATCCTGAGCGCAGCGAAGGATCTCCGCATTCTCGCGGGCCCAAACAAGGCCGCGGTAGGACAGTGCTCCACCCTCAACGAACAACTACGCTCCGCCATGCCGCACATCATCCCCGCGCACCCAAAAAATCACATCTTCGGCGATATTGGTCGCATGATCCCCCACCCGTTCCAGGTTGCGCGAGATCACCAGTGCATTCAGCGCCTGTGCCGTGCAGTCCGGATGGTCTTGAATGTAACGGTTCAGCGAGTGATAGGCGTTGCGGTTCATATCATCCACCTGATCGTCGAGCGTCAGCACGCTGCCCGCCATCTCCGCATCGGCTTCGATAAACGACTGCAGCGCCTTGCGGACCATCGCCGAAGCCAGCTGCGCCAGCTTGGGAATATCTACCGGGATGTCGGTCGATTGCAGCGTCCCCAGCTCCTTCACGCGGTTGGCGATGTTGACCGCCTGGTCGCCCACCCGCTCCAGATCCGCATTGATGCGAATCACGGCAAGGATGAAGCGCAGATCCACGGCCATCGGTTGTTCCATGGCCAGCAGATCCAGCGCCAGCTGATCGATCTCGCGCTCCATGCGGTTGATGGCCGGCTCGGACATCAGCACCAGGTCGCATAATTCGTTGTCCCGCTCGGAGTAAGCGGCGGTGGCCCGCGTGATCGCCTGCTCGACGAGCCCGGCCATGACCAGGAGCCGCTCTTTCAGGCCATCCAGGGCCTGATGAAATCGTGTACGCATCAGCCGAACCTCCCGGTGATGTAATCCTCCGTGCGCTTGTCGGAGGGGCTGGTAAAGATCTTGTGGGTGGAATCGAACTCAACCAGCTTACCGGTCAGGAAGAACCCCGTCTGCTCCGCGACGCGCGCGGCCTGTTGCATGTTGTGGGTCACGATCACGATCGTGTACTGCGACTTCAGGTGAAAGATCAGGTCCTCGATCTTCGAGGTCGAGACCGGATCAAGCGCACTCGCGGGCTCATCCATCAGCAACACCTCGGGGTCCACCGCCAGCGCACGGGCAATGCACAACCGCTGCTGCTGGCCGCCTGACAGACTCGCGCCGCTCTTCCTGCGCAGATCGTCCTTCACCTCATCCCACAACGCGGCCTGCCTCAGCGAGCGTTCCACCACCTCATCGAGCACGCGGCGCTTACTGTAGCCGTTCAGCTTCAACCCGCTCGCCACATTGTCGTAGATCGACATCGTGGGAAACGGATTGGGCCGTTGAAAGACCATGCCGACCCGCCGCCGTATCTCCACCGGCGAGGCGTCCTTATAAATATCCACGTCGCCGATCCGCACCGTACCCTCGGCGCGCGCACCGGGCGTGGTCTCATGCATCCGGTTCAGGCAGCGCACAAAGGTTGATTTGCCGCAGCCCGAAGGTCCGATCAGTGCCGTGGCATTGTTTGCCGGGATGTGCAGCGTCACCTCCTTCAAGGTGAGCACCGGTCCATACCAGGCGTTCAGGTCCTGGACCCGTATGTCGACTCCCAACTTACCGTCCCCCTTTGAGCGTGCCGCGGTTGGCGAAGATCCTTACCAGCGTCACCGACGCCATGATCAGGGCAATCAGCACCAGCGCGCCGGCCCACGCCAGCCGATGCCACTCGTCATAGGGCGAAATCGCATAGGTATAAATCTGCAGCGGCAGCGCCGCGATCGGCTGCCGCATGTTGAAGCTCCAGAACTGGTTGCCGAACGCCGTAAACAGCAGCGGCGCGGTTTCGCCGGCCACCCGCGCAAAGGCCAGCATGCAGCCCGTGATGATGCCCGGCGACGCGGTGCGCAGGCTAATCGAAACAATGGTCCGCCACTTCGGCACACCGAGTCCGAAGGCCGCCTCGCGCAAGGACGAGGGCACCGTCGCCAGCATCTCCTCGGTGGTGCGCGTGATCGTCGGCACCATCATGATGGCCAGCGCCACGCCGCCCGCAAAGGCCGAGAAATGGTGCTGCTTGGCCACGATCAGCGCATAGGCCGCGATGCCCATCACGATCGACGGGACGCCGTTCAACACGTCGGCCGTAAACCGTACGGCATGGCCGAACCATTGATCGCGGCCGTACTCCGCCAGAAACACACCCGCGCCGATTCCCAACGGAATGCCCATGCCGCTGCCCAGCAGCAGCACCAGCATCGAGCCGACGATCGCATTGGCCATGCCGCCCCCGGGATCGCCCACCGGAGCCGGAATTTTTGTAAAGAAGTTCAGGTTCAGCGAGCTCGCCCCCTTGTACACCAGGTAACCGAGGATGGCGACCAGCGGCACCATCACCGCCACGGTGCTCAGCACGGCCACGCCGGTGACACCATAGTCCAGAAAGCGGCGCCACCGGTTGCGCCAGGCCAGACTTGCGGGCGAACGCGGCGGCAGACCCATCCGCATCCCGCCTCCACCTAGACCCGCACCCGCCGATAAAGGCGCTCCCAACTGCGCGACGGGGATCGGCGTTGCAGGCATCTGCGTCGTAAGAATCCGTGTACCGGGACCGGACCCGGACCCGGAGTATCTCTGCGGAGACGTGCTCATGCGGTGGCCCTCGCGGAGTTGCCGCGCGTCACCGCCCACATCAGCAGCCGCGCGATCGCGTTCACCACAATGGTTACCAGAAACAGCGCCAGGCCGATCTCGATCAGCGCGCTCAGGTACAGGTCGCCCGTGGCCTCGGTGAACTCGTTGGCAATCACGCTGGCCAGCGTATATGCCGGGTTGAAAAGATTCTTGCTGATATCCGGGTGGTTGCCGATCACCATCGTGACCGCCATCGTCTCGCCCAGCGCGCGGCCCAGCCCCAGGATCACCGCGCCGACGATCCCGATGCGCGCGTTGCGCAGCACCCCGATGCGGATCATCTCCCAGCGCGTCGCGCCCAGCGCCAGCGCGGCCTCCCTTTGGGAGCTGGGCACCGCCCGCATCACATCGCGCGAGATGGAGCAGATCACCGGAAAGATCATGATCGCCAGAATCAGGCTCGCCGTCAGGATGCCGACGCCGAAGTTCGGCGCGGCGAAAAGCCCCGTCCAGCCCAGGGTTCGTGTCAGGAACGGACCCAACTGGTCGCGCACCAGGGGCACCAGCACAAAGATCGCCCAAAGACCGTAAACCACCGAAGGGATGGCGGCCAGCAGCTCCGTGAGAAAGGCCACCACGCCCCGCAGCCGGATCGGGCACACATCTAGGATAAAGATCGCCACGGCAATCGACAGCGGCACCGCGATTGCGACCGCCAGCAGCGAGGAGACCAGCGTGCCATAGATGAACGGCAGCGCGCCGAAGCTGCCGTTCACCGGATCCCACTCGCTCGAGGTGAAAAATTTGAAGCCGAAGGCACCCAGCGACAGGCGTGAGTTGTCCACCAGCACAAAGACGATCATCAGCACGATGAAGATCACGCTGAGCGCGCACACCACCATCAGCCCCGCGAAGGTGGTATCTGCCATATTGCCGCTCGACCGGCCCCGCAGAAAGGCGCGGATCTCCGAGCCGTTCGGCACGGGAGCGACCACTGCCGGCGGCTCCGCCCGTTCGAGGGCCGCCGTGGGCACCGGCGGCATCGCGAGTTTCGGGGTCTCCACCCGCGGGGGCGTGACCGGCAGAACGTTGGCATCGGGCATGTCGGCTTGCGGCATCTGCGTCCAGTAACCTGAAAACGGTCGGGTTAGGTCAAAATACAGGAGATCGAGGCTGAGGGGGAGAACCTGCCGGTTCCTGGGGATTCTCCCGTCAACCTGCGAGCCACCGGAATCCAGTGAACCCCCATTAAATCCCAGCAGCGACCGGGTGCAATCCCATCAATCCCATCGCCTAGTGAATTTGCTTAATCGTTTGCGCCACGCGTTCGGCCACCGGCGGCGGCAGCGGAGCATACGTCAGCGCAGCCGCCTCCGCCTGCCCATGCGCGAGCATCCATTGCAAAAAGTCGCCCATCACCTTTTCCTTGGCCGGATCGGTCCATTTGGCAGGAATCAGCAGCCAGGTGAAGGAGGAGATCGGGTAGGAGTTCGGACCCGGCGCATTGGTGATCGACACGCGGTAGTCCGCCGGGATGGTCTTCGCGTCGGCGGCCGCGGCAGCCGTCACGCCGTCGGTCGAGGCCTTCACATACTTACCCGCCGCGTTGCGCACGGAGCCGAACTCCATGTGGTTCTGCGCGGCGTAGATCAGTTCCACATACCCGAAGGAGAATTGGCTGCCGCGCACCATGCCCGCGACGCCCTCATTGCCCTTTTGCCCGATGCCCACCGGAAACCGTACGCTGGTCCCCCGGCCGATGCGCTCCTGGAACTGCGGCACCACCTTGGACAGGTAATCCGTGAAGATGTATGTCGTTCCCGAACCGTCGGAACGGTACACCGGCAGGATCGGGTGATCCGGCAGCGTCACGCCCGGGTTATCGCGTTGAATGTTGGAGTCGTTCCATTTGGTGATTACCCCGAGGTAGATCCCCGCAATCACCTCCGGCGCGAACTTCAGATCGCCGGTCACCCCGGGTACGTTGTATACCGGCACCACCGCGCCCAGCACGGTGGGGATGTGCAGGATCGGGATTTTGCTGTCCTTCAACTGCTGATCGGTCATTGGCCCGTCCGATGCGCCGAAGTCCACCACACCGGTGGAAACCTGCCGAATACCCGCCCCCGAACCCACGGATTGGTAGTTGATGTGAACACTCGGGTGCTGGGCCGCGTACTCGCTGAACCACTTCTGGTAGATGGGATTGGGAAAGGTCGCACCCGCGCCCGTAAGGTCCTGGGCAGCCGCGGGCAAAACGGCGATGGCGGCCAGCAGTGCTGCCGAAAGCAACTTGAACTTCACGGGGCGGTCTCCTCGGTGCAGTCTGAGATCAGTCTGGAACGGTACAGGGCCCTGGTCGCCGGGTGTCCGTCCATTGAGCAGGAAGGGGAACACCCGGCGGATAGGATGGCATCGGCCGGCCTACGGGATGTAGTAACGCATGCTGACGTGAACCATATTGTCCTGCGCGCGTGGGCTCGTGGGTGTGGGCGTGGGGGCCGTCGCTACGGCGGTCGCCACCGAACCGGACCACAGGTTGCGCTGCACCAGGCTGTAGGTTGCCTGGTACTGCAACCGGCCGTACTTGGGGCTGTTCACCACGCGGTAGGTGAACCCAATCATGCCTTCCTGGATGTAGCGGGTCGGCGAGGCGCAGGTGGCCGGCGAGGTGGGCGAGCCGCCCGTGCTCGAAGCCGGATTTGCCGGCAGCGCATAACAACCCGCATCGTTCAGGGTGGGCGTGCCGTAGCCGATCAGATTGTTGGCAAAGCCGCCGACCGTCGTCCGGTACACCGTGCGCTGATCGTATTCGCCGCCGTAGTAGGCGTAGATATCCAGGTTTTTCTTCTCGTGCGTCACGATCGAGAACAGGCCGTGGTAATTTTTGATCGGCTCCAGCACGCCGGTGGGTTTAATGGTCGCGTCCGCCAGCTGCGACGATCCATAGCGGCCCACCCCCGTGCCGCCCATGGCCTGCACCCCGATCTCCAGCGGCTTGAAGGGCGACACGCGAATCGCGCCGAAGCCGCCGCCGGCCGTGGCCGTGGCGCTCTGGGACTGCGCAGCCGTGGTGTAGGTGGTCACACCTGCCGCGGTGGTCGAGGTACCCGTGATCGGGTAGTAGTAATCGCGCATGAACCGTGCGAGACCGCCCAGCTCGATGTGGGTGTGCGGAAAGTCCAGCGCACCCTTCACCATGACATCCGGAGCCACATTGTTCGCATAAGTCCCGTTGAACGCGTTGTACAAGCCGCCATTCTGTCCGGCACCCGCGAAGAAATAATTCGTCGGCAGCACGGCGGCATTCGAGGCCTGCGCCGTAAAGTTCGTGATCTGCGCCTGTTCCGCCGCGACCGCCAGGGTGAAGGTGCCGGTCTTCGGGTCACCGAAGCGCTGCTGCAGGCGAATGCCCGGCTGCCGCGTCCAGTTGAAGCCGACCATGTACTGCGGATCGACGGTGTTCGGCAGCACCTCGGTCCGGTTGTCCGTTCCGCGCGCATCCTCGGTCACCAGGGACCACATCTGGCCGCCGGTGACACGGAATCCATGCGCGTTTTCCCCCTGTCCCCAGAACTGGCGCTGGCGGAAGACGTAGCTGTTGCTCTGGTTGTTGTTGGAGGCCGTACCGACACCTAGAAAGTCGGCCTCAAAGTACGCCGCCAGCTTGTAGGAGCCCGCGTCGCCCGAAAACAGCGCCCCCAGGCGGCTCTGCCGGCCGGTAAAGTTCAGCTCGCTCACATGGCCTTCGTTGGCTGAAGGGAACGGGATCGTGTTGAAGGGCGTGTTGATGTCCGAGTTCACCGAGCGCTGCCGCCAAACGCCTTCAAATGCCGCAAACCCGATCGGCAGGATCGTCACGCCCTTGTAGTGCAGGGTAGCGGGCGAGTTGATCTCCTGTTGCACGCTCGCCTGATTGGCGACCACGGTCTCCGTCAGGGCCTGATCCTTGGTTTGCAGATCGCCGACCGAACCCTTGAGCTGCTGCACATCCTGTGCATTCTGGGTGGCCTGCTGCGTCGCTTGAACACTCGCGGCGGTGGCGGTGGCCACCTGTGTCTGCGCCTCGGCCAGGGTCTGCTGCGTCTGCACCACCTGCTGATCGCGGGTAGCCAGCTGCGCCTGCAACACCGTGAGCTGCGCCTGCTGCCCCCGCACCTGCTCACGAAGCTCGGCCAACTGCCGCTCCGTGGCGCTCTCCACCGGTTTATGCACGGCCGTTTTACGGGCGACGGGGCGGCGCGTACGCGCTGCGGTGTGCTTGCGGGTCACGGGCTTCTTCGTTGCCGTCTGCGCTCCGCCGGCGGCGGAGGCAAGCAGCGCCGCTACCAGCGCCGCCAGAACCTTCTTGTGCTGTTTCATCATCCCTCGTTCAAACCACACCCATCCCAACGCCCAGGGCTCCGCGCCCGTCGTGCCGGTGATGAAGGCTTCTCTTTAGAGTTATGTTCCCAGCAAATGTTTAACAAGAAACCAATCGAATGTTAAAGGAGTGTAAATATGGCTCAGGGATGGGTCTCTGCGCGGTCGATCGAGTCCTCATCTGTGGATAAGCCGTCCTCGGCCGCAAACGGGAGGCAGGGCAGCGTGAACAGAAAGCTGCTGCCCTGCCCCAGTTCGCTCTCAACCCAGATCTCACCGCGGTGCACCTCCACGATGTGCCGCACGATGGCCAGACCCAGCCCCGTGCCGCCGGACTCCCGCGAACGCGCCTTGTCCACGCGGTAGAACCGCTCGAACAGCCGCGAGTGGTGCTCATAGGCGATCCCGGCGCCGAAGTCGCGCACCCGGAACTGCACGCTGGGCGTCCCTTCGGCCTCCGGCGAGGTCACCAGCCGCGCGGAAAGCTCCACCACCGCCCAGCCGTCGGCGCCACGGCCGTAATTCAGCGCATTCTCCACCAGATTGCTCAGGATCTGCAGGATCGCGTCGGCATCCGCCAGCACGTCGGCATCGGGCATCTCGCCGGCGATGGCCAGGGTGCCGCGCTTTTCCTTGAACAGCCCGGCCACCGCCTCGACGCACTCCTCCATCAGGGCGGCGACGGGTGTCGGCTCGGGCAGCAGCTTGCGTTCGCCGCTTTCCACCCGCGCCAAGGCCAGCAGATCGTCGGTCAGCCGCCCCATCCGCCGCGAACTCTTCAGGATGGCCTCCAGAAACTCCCGGCGACGCTCGGCCACGACCCCACGCTCGGCCGCCGCCCCGCGC
>CAXTBJ010000011.1:6374-24564 GCA_964242585.1 uncultured Bryocella sp. | reverse complement strand
CGCTCGGCCGCCGCCCCGCGCATGGCACCTGACTCCATGGCCTGCAGCGGGCCCTCGTCAAAGTCCTCCAGCAGCACCTCGACGAATCCCTGGATCGAGGTCAGCGGCGTCCGCAGCTCGTGCGAGACATTGGCCACGAACTCGCGCTGCGTCCGCTCCACCTGTTCAATGCGCGTGATGTCGTGCATCACGATCACGGCGCCCCCGTCCGGCATGGGCGCGGCCGTGACCTCGACGATATGGCCGGGCAGTACGGTCACCGGGCGGCGCTCCACCAATTGGCGGGTCTCAAGCGCGATTTGCACGCACTCCAGGATCTCCGGCGCCCGCACCGTCTGCACCAGCGAGTACCCGGTGCGCACCGAGCCGTGCGAGGCCCGCATCAGCTCCTGCATCGCCTGATTCACCCAGGAGATCCGGCCCGCGGCGTCGATGGCCGTCACCGCATCCTGCATGGCATCGAGCAGCGCTTCCAGCTTGCGCCCGCTCTCGTGCGCGGCCTCCAGCCCCGCCCGCAGCCGGGGTCCGGCTGCCTGCAGAGCGACGGCGATCTCCGCCAGCTCCCGCATTCCCTCCGAGGGCGGCGCGGGCGGCACGCTCTCCGGCAGCCGATCGAGGCCACGGTGCAGGTAATCCGCCTGATCGGCCACGGTGCGCGAGACCAGCACCGCCACCGAGACCGTCACGGCCAGCGAGCCGAGCAGCGCCACCCAGGCCCGCCCGTGCCACAGCAGCAGCAGGCTCAGGGCCCCCGTGCCCGCACCGGTCCACAGCAGCGTGGCAAAGAACAGGCTGGAGCGGCGGCGCATACCTTACTCTATTTCCCCCGGGGTATTTCTACTTCCCCAGGCCACTGCGGACAAGCCTGCCCTACGCCGCCGATACCCTCGCCGGCGGTATGTCAAAACGGTAGCCCGCGCCGCGCAGCGTCTTCAAAAAACGCGGCGCTTCGGGCTCCGCCTCGATCTTTTCCCGTAGCCGGCGCACATAGACATCCACGCTGCGCGGCGTCACGAAGCGTGAATCGCCCCACACCGCGTCCAGCAGCTGGTCGCGGCTGAACACGCGTCCCGGATGCCGGGCCAGGTACTCCAGCAGCCGAAACTCCGTGGTGGTGGTCGTGATCAGCTCGCCGCGCACCTTGACCTGCATCGATTCCGAATCGATCTGCAGATCCTCTATCCGCAGCACCGGGGCTGCCGGTTCGCCGGGCACCTCCGTGCGGCGCAGCACCGCGCGCACCCGCGCCAGCAGCTCGCGCATGGCAAACGGCTTCACGATATAGTCGTCCGCGCCCAGCTCCAGCCCCAGCACCCGGTCGTCTTCACTGGCGCGCGCGGTTAAGAAGATCACCGGGACCCCCACCAGCGCCGGGTTGCGCCGCAGCTGCCGGCAGACGTCCAGGCCGCTGCCGCCCGGCACCATGATGTCCAGCAGAAAAAGGGCCGGCCGTTGCCGCTCCGCATCCGGCACAATCAGGCCCGGCGTGGCGTACAGGCGCACGGCATAGCCCGCGCTTTCCAGCCGGTATTGGATCAGCCGGCGAATCTCCGTGTCATCTTCCAGCACAACGATGGTCTGACTCAACTTCCGCCGCGGCCTCCTGCTCACTACGTTACGGCCCCGTAAAGAAGGATTTGCTAACAGCAGGTAAAAAGCGATGGCCGATTGCTCCCGCGTTGGGCACGGATGTCGTCAAAAATCGGTTGGAACGGCCCCAACGGCGTACACTATAGCCCTTGGAAGCCAGGCCTCAGAAGCTCTCCCGGGAGATTGAACGTCCATGACCAAGGCCGACCTCACCGACCGCGTCGCCGCGCTGAACGATCTCACGCGCCGCGACAGCGAAGTCATCGTGGAAACGCTCTTTGACACCATCGTCAGCGCCCTCCAATCCGGCGACAAGGTGGAGGTGCGCGGCTTCGGCAGCTTCCGCACGCGTCAGCGCAACTCCCGCACCGGCCGCAACCCCAAAACCGGGGTCTCCGTCGCGGTGCCGGCAAAAAAGGTCTCCTACTTCAAACCCAGCAAGGAGCTGCGCGAGCTCATCGGGGCCGTTGGGGAAGACAACGATGGTGAGGATGACGAATAGTCTTCCTTGATCCGGGAAGAGGAGCTTCCGCGGCGGCCTCGTTTACCCGCGCTTCGCCAGCGTATACCTTGGAGCCATGCCCACCCCCGCCATCGAGACCAGCGGCCTGTCCCGCTCGTTCCAGGGCTTCCAGGCGGTCGACCGGCTTGACCTCACCGTCGCCGCCGGCCAGTTCTTCGGCTTTCTCGGACCCAACGGCGCGGGCAAATCCACGACCATCAAGATGCTCACCGGGCTGCTTTCGCCCACCGCCGGCAGTATCCGCATCTTCGGCGACGACCTGCTCGCCAACGGGGTCGAGGTCAAGCGCCTCATCGGTGTCGTTCCCGAAGGCATGGCCCTCTTCGGCCGCCTCACCGCACCCGAATACCTCCAGTTCGTGGGCCGGATGTACGGTCTCGACCGCACCACCGCCGGCCGGCGCTCCGCCGAGCTGCTGGAGTTCATGGGTCTCGCCAACGAACGAAAGAAGCTGATCGCCGATTTCTCCCATGGGATGGGCAAGAAACTCGCCCTCGCCGCCGCCGTCATTCACGGCCCTAAACTCCTCTTCCTCGACGAGCCGTTTGAAGGCGTCGACGCCATCGCGGCCGGCCTGCTCAAATCCATGCTCCAGGGCATGATCGCCCGTGGCGCGACGATCTTTCTCACCTCGCATGTGCTCGAAATTGTGGAGCGCCTGTGCAGCCATGTGGCCATCATCAACCGCGGTCACATCGTCGCGCAGGGCTCACTCGAGGAGCTCCGCGCGGGTGTGGAGGCCCGCCTTGCCCATACCGGCCCCGACGGGCGCGAAGGACGCGAAGGGGCACACGGTCCCGATCTCGCGCCGGCCGACGGCGCGGGCCGCAGCAAGCTCACCCTTGAGCAGATCTTCCTGGCCGTGGTCGGCGGTGACGCCCCCGCGGCACTCACCGAACCCCCACCAGGCGAGCTGACATGGCTGAGCTGATCGCCTCGGCGGCCGCACCGGCAAATGCGGCAAGCCCCCACGCCGGACCGCACCCTCCCGGCCCTCCTGCACCCAGGTCTCCAACCGCGGCCCAGCAGCTGCGCGCCATCGCCTGGCTCCGCTGGCGCATTCTGGCCAACGGCTTCCGCCGCAAGGGCGGCGCGGGCGAACTGATCGTCCGCATCTTCGTCCTACCGATCTTTGCCGCTTTCGCCCTGCTGCCGACCGCCGCTGCCGGCTTCTTGGCTTACGAGTTCACCCATGACGGTCAGTTCGAGCGTTTGGGCTGGGTGCTTTGGGGCGCCTTCGCGCTCTCGCAGGTGCTCAACCTCAACCTCGGCCAGCCCGGCACCACCTTCGATCCCATCGAGCTGATCCGCTTTCCCATGCCGCTGGGCCGCTGGGTCCTGGTGCGGCTGTGCTTCGGCCTCCTGGGTCCGGCCAACATGATTATCAGCCTGATCTCCCTGGCGATGATCTTCGGCATCACCCTCGCCTCCCCGCGCCTGTTTATTCCCGCGCTGCTCGCTCTCCTTGTCTTCGGGCTCACCAATATTCTGTTTACCCGCATGATCTTCGCCTGGGTCGACCGTTGGCTCTCCACGCGGCGCGCCCGCGAGGTCTTCACCGGCTTCATCTTCGCGCTCTCGCTCGGCTTCCAGGCCGTCAACGCCCGCTTCAACCCAGGCTTTGCGCACAACCGTCACCGCCGGGCGCCGGGCGCCGGCATCGTCCTGGTCCAAACACTCGCACATCGCGCACACCCCGTCTCGATCTGGCTGCCGCCGGGCCTCACCGCCAGGGCGCTGGGGGCAGCCGCTCAAGGCGACGCCGTCGCCTTCGTTACCCGAACCGCCCTCTGCGCCGCCTTTGCCGCCTTTTTCCTCTGGATCTACACCCTGCGCATGCGCACCGAGTTCCGCGGCGAAAACCTGAGCGACGCCGCCAATCTGACGCGCCCCGCCGCCGGGCAAACGACGAGCCCCACCGGGAACACCGTTCTCTACCCCGCCGTTGCCGCACAGGTTCCCACCCGCACCGCGGCCTCCACCTGGTTTCCGGCCACGCTGACCCCGCTGCTTGGCAAGGAGCTGCTCACCCTGCGCCGCAATACGGGCCTCTTCTACGGCCTGATCGCTCCGGCGGTGATGGTCTTCCTCTTTGTCGGCCGCGCGTCTTCGCGCAGCGGATCGCATTGGGTGCTGCTCGCCGCGGTCGCCTATGCCCTGCTCGGCGTCGCGCCCATGGGGTTCAACTCGCTCGGCATGGAGGGCACGGGCGCGCAATTCTACTTCATGGCCCCCGTGCCCCTGCGCGAGGTCTTCTTCGCTAAAAACATCTTCAATCTGCTGATCGCCTTTGCCGAGGTCCTCCTCGTCACCGCCATCACGGCCTACGTCGCCGGACGGCCCTCCTGGACCGACTGCGCCATGGTCATGCTCTGGTCGCTCGGCACCCTTCTGCTGATCATGACCGCCGGCAACCGGCGCTCGCTCGCCGCGCCGCGCAAGGTCAATCCCGGCCGCACCCTAAAGAAGGCGCAATCCCCCCTGAGCACCTATCTTTCCATCGGCATCATGCTGGGTTGCGTTGCGCTGGGGCTCGGGTCCGAGCTGCTGGCCGTCTTCCTGGGTAAGCTCTGGATCGGTCCCCTACTCATGCTGGCCTTCGCCGCGGCTTCGGCGGTCGTCTACGACGGCGGCCTGAAGGGTATCGAGGCCTACGCGCTGGAACACCGCGACACCTTGTTTGAAGAACTCGGCAAGAAGACCTGAACGGCCGATGACAGCGGCCTCGGCGGCATCACCGCACCTTCTTCCACAACCGCTCGAACAGCTTCATCACCGCCCTCGGGTTCTCCCCCGGCGGGTAATGCCCCACGCCCTTCAACGCCACACGCTCATACCATCCACTAAAGTATTCCTTCTGCTCCGCGGAGGCCGCCGGCAGCACGCAACCGTCCTCCGTGCCATATCCGAACAGCGTCGGAACGGAAATCTTCGCCTTCGGTTTCGCATCCAGCACCGCCTGCTGCGCCGCATAGGCCGGCTTGCCCAGCGAGTTGCCCCAGCGGTGCCGGTAGGAGTCCAGCACGATCGTCGCAAACTGTGGATTTGTCCAGTACGCCGCCGTCGCTGCAAACTCCCTCCGCGTGAACTTCCACGTGGGCGACCACACCTTCCAGATCAGCTCGCCGAGGTCATGCGCGTTCTCACTCAGGGATTTTTGTCCCTGGGCCGTCTGGAAGTACCACTGGTACCAGTATTGCTGGGCCTGCTCCGGCGGCAGATCGCGCCCGTCGTACATCACGTAGGGGCTCGAAAGCGCAAGATGACCGATGACCCGCTCCGGCGCGAGCACGGAAAGATCGAACCCCACCCGCGCTCCCCAGTCGTGACCGATCACCAGAAAACGATCGATATTCAGAGCATGGGTAAACACCAGCATGTCGTCGGCCAGTGCAGCCTCCTGGCCCGAAATCAGGTTCTCCTGCCGCACCGCCGTCAGCCCGTAGCCGCGCATGGAGGGGGCGATCAGCCGCAACTTGCGCCTCTCCGGCTGCAGCAGCGCTGCCAGCGCATCCCATCCATTCGCCGCATACGGAAAGCCATGCAGCATCAGCACCGGCGTGCCCTCACGCGGGCCGAACTCGCGATAACTGAACTCCACCCCGGACGTTTGCAGAAGCCGCTCGTCACCCATCCGTCTTAGGATGCATGTCGTCCGGGAGAAATGCCTTGGGTGCGAAGGCAGACCGCGAGTTCAAAGCTCACCGACCGGCGCGAAACCTTACAAACCCAGCAGAGCCGCCGCGTGCCCGCCCCGCAGCGCGGCCTCTTCCGGCTCGCTCAGCGCCAAAACCTTCAGAAACTCTGCTCCAGGCGTTATCGGGCTGAACGGGTAATCCACCGAGTACATCATGCGATCGAAGCCGAATACCTCGCGTGCGCAGTCGAACGGCGGCTTGGTGAAGTAGCCGCTGGTCGTCATGTAGAACTGCTCTTTAAAGGTATCGGCCACGCTGCGCTTCAGCTTGGCCGCGGGCGACAGTATCGCGCTCGAACGCGCCAGCGCGTAGGGCACGCCTTCGCCCATATGGCCCACAATGACCTTCAGGTTCGGCAGCCGGTCCAGCACACCCGAGACGATCAGACGCAGCAGGTGCAGGCCGTTCTCCGCGTGCCATCCCCAACCGGCGATGGAGAGTAATCGTCCCAGCTCGCCCGGCAGACCGGAGTAGTACACGTCGGCCACGGGCTTGGGCGGGGGCGCCGGGTGCAGGTAGAGCGGCACACCCAGCTCCGCCACAGCCTCCAGCACCGGGAAGAACTCCGGCGCGTCCAGAAACTTCCCCTCCACGGTACCGCTCTGCAACATGCCCTTGAAGCCCAGCTCCGTGATGCAGCGCTGGAGCTCCTTCACGGCATTCGCGGGCTCCTTCATGCCCGGGGTCGCAAATCCCGCGAAACGATCCGGATGCGCCTTCACCGCCGCCGCGAGTTCATCGTGCACGCCGCGCAACACGGCCGTCCCCTCCGCCGGCCTCAGCGTATTCAGCCCCATCGCTCCCAGGGACAGCACCTGCACATCCACGTCGCCCTCATCCATGGCGGTCAGCCGGCCCGCCCCCAGGTCTAACAACCGCTCCTGCAGCACGCCATGATCTCCAGACGACGCGCCCTGTCCGGCTCCGGTCGCTTTCAGAAAGTCCCTGGTCATGAAGTGCTCTTCCAATGTGATCGTGCGCATGGGCCGTCCTTCCGCTTGAAAGCGATCGCAAATTACGAGGTGAGATGCACGGGCTGACCGGCTGCGCTCAGCCGCAGCCGTCGCAGCAGCGGTGCAATGGTCAACCCCTGCACCAGAATCGAGAACACCACCACGGCATAGGTGGCCACCAGCAGCATATTGCGCTCCAAACCCTGCCCCTGCGGTACGGAAAGCGCCAGCGCCACGGCCAGCGCCCCGCGCAGGCCGCCCCACGTCAGCACGGTCACCGTACCCGGCACATGCTGCCTGAAGACATTCAGCACACCCACCGGAATCACCACACTGAGCCAGCGCGCGGCCAGCACCACCGGGATCGCCAGGAGCCCGGCTAACAGGTAGCGCCGCTCCACCGGCAACACCAACAGCTCCAGACCGAGCAGCAAAAACAGCACGACATTCATGATGTCGTCCACCAGCTCCCAGAAGCGATCCACATGCTCGCGCGTATTTTCACTCATGGCGAAGCTGCGTGCCCGCCCATTCACCAGCAGCCCGGCGGTCACCACCTCCAGCGGCGCCGAAACGCCCAGCGCATCCGCCAGCGCGTAGCCGCCCATCGCCAGCGCCAGGGTCAGCAAAACCTCCACGCGGTAGCTGTCCACCAGCCGCAGCAGGCGGTAGGTCAGGTACCCCAATCCCGCTCCAAGCGCAATCGCCCCGCCCGCCCTTAGTGTCAGCGATAGAAGAAACCCACTCACCGAAGGCACCGCGCCGCCCGCCGAGGCCGTCACCAGCGCCAGAAAGATCACCGCGCCCACCCCGTCATTGAACAGCGACTCGCCCGCCAGCTGCGTTTCGAGCGCCGCCGGCGCGCCCACGCGGCGCAGCATCTCCAGCACCGCAATCGGGTCCGTCGGCGAGATCAACGCCCCAAACAGCAGCGCGCTCATCGTGCTGATGGGTAGCCCCACCAGGCGCAGCACCGACGCAAACAAAAAGGCCACAAAGATCGTCGAAAGCGCGGTGGCTCCGATCGAAAGCGTCGTTACGGAGAGCTTTTCGCGGCCAAGCTGCGGCAGATCCAGCTGCAGCGCGCCGGCAAACAGCAGCAGCGCCAGCATCCCGTGCAGCACCACGGCGTTGAAGTCGATGCCGCCCACCAGGTGCTGCGCCTCCGCATGCAGACCCGGCGCAAACTGACCGCAGAGCAGCAGCACCGCCGCGGCTCCCAGCGACAGAATCATGGTGCCGATCGAGGTCGGCAGACGCAGCACCCGAAAACTCAGAAAACTGAACAGCGCGCCGAGGGTCACCAGCAGGCTGAGCAGCGCGAAGATCGACATCATGCGTGCCTCACATCGCTTGGATGTGAAAGCGGGTCCACCCTATACAGGCCAGCTCTCGATACAGCCCGGCTCTCGAATGGCAGCACCGCGGGCATCCTAAGAGCATGTGGACGATTCTGCTGCTCATCGGCTCCAACATCTTCATGACCTTTGCCTGGTACGGTCACCTCAAGTTCAAGAGTGTGCCGCTGTGGAAGGTCATCCTGGTGAGCTGGTCCATCGCCCTGTTTGAGTACTGCCTTCAGGTGCCCGCCAATCGCCTCGGTGCGCGAACGTTCTCACCGGACCAGCTCAAGGTCATGCAGGAGGTCATCACGCTCACCGTCTTTGGCGTGTTCAGCGTGTTCTACTTCGGCGATCGACTGCATTGGAATCATCTAGCCGCCTTCGGGTGCCTGGTCGCCGCCGCCTTCTTCATGTTCCACAAATTCTGAGCACCCTCTTACTGGGCGTTTCCTTCAATTCGGCTCCACCGACCAGCGCACGCTCCAGGCCCCGAGCTCCTCGCCCGAACCCGCCACGCCTTCGGCCCAGATCACCTCACCCGCTGCCGCGCCAAAGCCGGCCCGTGGCTCGTGCCACAGATTTGCCGCCAGCTGCAGCCTGGCGCCGCCCGCCAGCGTCCACACGATGCGCAGACCGCCAGGCCCCAGCACCTCATAGTGCCCACATCGCCCGCTCAGGCCCCGCAGCAGCGGGACGATGCGTTCCCGTCGCACACGCAGCAGGCCCTTGTACAAGGCCAGCCAAGCCGCATGGTCGGCCTCGCCCAGCTCCTCCCAGCGCAGCTGCGCGGAGCGGAAGGTCGCCTCCGCCTGGCAGTTCGGCGCATTCTTCAGATCCTCCTGCGACACCCCGGGGAGCTTGCTGATCTGCTCGCAGCGCCCTTTCTGCACGGCCTCGCTCAGATCGCCATGGAAGTCGCAGAAGTACGGAAACGGCGCGCTCGCGCCCCATTCCTCCCCCATGAAAAGCATCGGCGCCTGCGGCAGCAGCAGCGCGGCGCTCACCAGCGCGCGCACAACGTCGGTGGGCAGCAAACTCGTGACGCGTTCACCGAAGATGCGATTGCCCACCAGGTCATGGCTTTGCAGAAACGACACGAACGCGTTCGGCGGCACATGGCAGCCGGCCTCGAACTCAGCGCCGTTCTCCTGCGCCGCAATCACGAAACCCTCGGCCAGCGCCTTGCCCAGCCGCTCCGTTTCACCCTTATCGTCGGCCTTGCGGTCGTCGAAACCACCCATGAATCCCGCGCCCAGCAGATGGTCGATATCGTGGTTCCACTGGGCCGTGTAGCAGGTCAGGCAGCCGTCGCCCTCGCGCACCAGCTTGCCGGCGATGTTGTTCTCATCCTCGCGAATCAAATGGATGTGCCGTCCGCCGGCGGCGGCCGCAAAGGCATGGGCACGCTCCGCCAGCTCATCCAGGATGTGCTTCGGGCTGTTATCGACAATGGCGTGCGCGGCATCCAGCCGTAACCCGTCCATGTCGTACTCCTCGAGCCAGAAGATGGCATTCTCCAGGATCAGCTCCCGTGCCTCCCGGCTGCACGCGCCGTCGAAGTTCAGCGCCGGTCCCCACGCCGTCCTGTGCTCCTTTGAAAAGATCTGCGGAAAGTACACCGGCAGGTAATTTCCCTCCGGCCCGAAGTGGTTGTAGATCACATCCAGAATCACCATCAGGCCGCGTCTGTGCGCCGCCTCCACAAAGGCTTTCAGCTCCTCGGGCCGCCCGTACGCCGAGTCCGGCGCGTACAACAACACCGCATCGTAGCCCCAGCCGCGCGTACCCGCGAAATCGGCAATCGCCATCAGCTCAATGGCCGTCACCCCGAGCTCGACCAGATGGTCCAGCCTGCCCTGTGCCGCGCGAAACGTACCCTCCTGCGTGAAGGTGCCGACGTGCAGCTCATACAGCACAGCCTCCGCCCACGGCCGGCCCCGCCAGTCGCTCGGCTGCCAGGCGTAGGCGGCCGGGTCGATCACCTCGCTCGGTCCGGCCACGTCCTCCGGCTGAAAACGCGACACCGGATCGGGCACATCCATGCCGTTCGGCAGCACATACCGGTACAGCGTGCCCGGACCGGCATCCCGCAGGGTCAGCTCATGCCAGCCATGCCCATCCGCCTGCATCGCCAGCGGGTCTCGCCCGCGAAGGGCCAGCCGCACCGCCTCCGCCGCAGGTGCGAAAAACCGAAAACACGTTCCCTTACCCGGGCTGTATGTCGCGCCGAAGATGCCCCGGTGCTGGCGCGTTACAGCCGTTACGCTCACAGCCGCCTGGGTCGTCTCCGCTGTCCCCGTGCTCACCTTGCGTCGTCTCCCTGCGCCTCAGATCCCCTTCGTCTTAGGCGGCATCCTGCAGGGTCCAGCGCACCGTCCAGGGACCGAACCGGTTCCCCTCGGCCTGCGGACCCTCATGCCATAGTATGCGTCCTTCGGTCTTTGGGAAGTTGTCCTTCACGTCGTCACACAGATTTGCGTATAGGCGCAGCTGACGGCCATCCTGCGCCCCCCAGCACACCACCACCGCGCTGGCTCCCAGCATCTCCAACATGCCGGCATTGCCCCGAATGCAGTCCAGCAGCGGCACCACCGACTCCCGCCTTACCTTCAGCATGGCCTTGTACCGCGCCAGCACCTCGGCATGCGCGCCTCCGCCCGGCTCGCTCCAGTCCAGCTTGGCGGATAGAAAGGTCGACTCCGCCAGCGGATCGGGGATCGCGTCCCGCTTGGCCGGGTCCTGGAACTCCGGAAAGTCCGCGAACTCATTCTTGCGGCCCTCGCGCACCTGCTCGGCGAGCTCGCCATGGAAGTCGCAGAAGTACGGGAACGGCTGCGACGCACCCCATTCCTCACCCATGAACAGCATCGGAATCTGCGGCAACAAAAGGTAAATCGCAATCAGCGCCCGCATCGCCTCGGGCTTGGTGATCTCTGTAATCCGCTCGCCCAGAGCCCGATTGCCGATCTGATCGTGGTTCTGGATAAAGGCAATAAATGCCTCCGGCGGCAGATGCGCGCAGTTCTCACCGCGATTTTTTCCCGTGCATACCGAGGCCTGCCCCTGGAAAGCAAAGCCCTCCGCCAGCGCCCGGCCCAGCAGCCCCGTATGGCCCTCGTAATCCTTGTAGTAGCCCGCGTCCTCGTGCGTGCCCGCGGTGTGCAGCACATGGTGCATGTCGTCGTTCCATTGCGCGGCGAAGGCCTGCTGCCGGCCCGCCTCGTCGCGCGCCAGCCGGAACGCCTCGTTCTTCTCGTTTTCCAGCACCAGGTGCACCGGATACCCCATCTCCACCGCATGGACACGCTCGGCCAGCTCGGTCAGGATGTGCTTCGGGCTCTCGTCGATGATCGCGTGCACCGCGTCCAGGCGCAGTCCGTCCAGGTGGAACTCCTCGATCCAGTAGAGCGCATTGTGAATCACGAACTCGCGCACAATGCGGCTCTGCTCGCCGTCGAAGTTCACGGCGTCGCCCCAGCTGGTTTTGTGCCGCTTCGTCAAAAGATTCGGAAAGTAGGAGGGCAGCATATTGCCCTCCGGCCCAAAGTGGTTGTACACCACGTCCAGCAGCACCATCAGACCGCGCGCGTGCGCCGCCTCCACCAGTGCCTTCAGATCCTCCGGGCGGCCGTAGCTGGAGTGCGGAGCATACAGCAGCACACCGTCATACCCCCAGCCGCGCGAGCCCGGGAAATCGCCGATCGGCATGATCTCGATCGCTGTAACCCCCAGCGCGGCCAGATGGTCCAGCTTGCCGATCGCCGCGTTAAACGTGCCCTCCGGCGTAAAAGCACCGAGGTGCAGCTCATAGATCACGGCCTCCTTCCAGTCGCGACCGGTCCACGTCCCATCCTTCCAGGTGTAGCTGCCGGGCACGATAACCTCGCTCGGCCCCGTCACATCCTTCGGCTGGAAGCGCGAGGCCGGATCGGCTACCCGTGTGCCATCCGGTAAAACGAACCGGTACAGCGAACCCGAACCGGCCTTCATGGTCTCAAGCTGGTGCCAGCCGTCGCCGTTTGCCTGCATGGGCAGCAGCTCCGGTTCACCCTCCAGAGCAAGCTGCACCATCTGGGCGGCCGGCGCGAAGAAGCGGAACCGCACGCAACCGTCCGGCTGCATCTCCGCCCCAAATGGCATGCAATGGGCGCGGGACAGCGTCCCGCGACTCGGGGAGGAGTCTTGCCATTCATTCAAGTCTGCCTCGGAATGTTCATAAGAAACAGCGGTACCCATGCATGGCTCCCGAACCGGCTTCATGCCGGTTTCATCATGTTTGTTTAGCCGTGCGTTGACATACACCGGACTCGCCGCGCGCCTTCGCAGCCCACAGAAGCCACAAGCCGCAAATCCGATCCCTAAACTTCTTTCTCTGTTTGATGCCGAGCGCGCGATCTGTGTTCTTTTGCCTCGTCTCTTGCTTATTGACCGCACGGAAGGGGTCGCTAGCGGGCTGGACCTGCCCGGACTGGCCGGACTAGAATGCCCGGACTGGAATTCCCAGACTGGAATTCCCAGACTGGGCCCATCCATAACGTTCAGTGTCCTATCGGCTTCCGAGCGGCTTGGAGATCGCCTCCAGCGACTGCCCCGCCGCCTCCACGCCGATTCGCCACTCACACACCGAGCCCGCCAGCATCAGGGCCGCGCCCAGCCCATAGCCGCCGGCCACCGCCCAGCGCGATCCCGTGTTGATCAAAAAACCAAACAGCAGCGGCGCACCCGCCCCGCCCACCAACGTCCCAATGGCGTAAAAGATCGCGATCGCCAAGGCCCGCATCTCGAGCGGAAAGATCTCGCTCACCGTCAGGTAGGCCGCGCTCGCCGCCGACGACGCCACAAAGAAGATCATCGAAAATAAAATGCCCATGCCCCGCGGCCCCAAACGTCCCATCCCGAACGGGAACAACGTCGCCAGCAGCAGCAAACCCGCGAGACCATAGGTCGCGGTGATCATCGGCTTGCGTCCGACCCTGTCGAACAACGGCCCCAGCAGCAGCGGCCCGAAGAAGCTGGCAATTGCAAACGGCAACAGGTGCTGCGGCAGGTTCTGATCCGATACATGGTAGAAACGCTTCACAATCAAGCCGTACGAGAAGAAGATGGCATTGAAGAAGAACGCCTGCGCGGCCATCAGCACCAGCGCCAGGATGGATCGGCTGCGGTTCTCCCCCACCATGTTGGCGAAGATCTCGCGCAGCGGCGTGTGGTCGCGTACGGTGAGCTCCAGCCTGTCCCCTTCGATCGGCGGCAGACTCTCCGGATGGCCCTGGGTCGCGCGCGCCTCGATCTCCGTCACGATGCGGTCGGCCTCCTGCTCCTTGCCGCGCAGCATCAGCCAGCGCGGGCTCTCCGGCACAAACAACCGCAGCACCAGCACAACCGCGCCCAGGGTGCCGCCGATGCCGAAGGCGTACCGCCAGCCCCGGTCGAGCGGAATCCCATGCCCGTGCAGCAGGTACATCGCCACCAGTGAGCCGACACTCGCCCCCACCCAGAACGTTCCGTTCACCAGCAGATCCACGGTCCCGCGCACCTTGCCGGGGACCAGTTCGTCCACGGCGGAGTTGATCGCGGCATACTCCCCACCGATGCCCACGCCCGTAAAAAACCGGAACACGGCGAATGACCCGAATCCCCACGAAAACGCGCTCGCCACCGTGGCCAGCGAATACGTCGCCAGGGTCACCAGAAACAGCTTGCGCCGCCCCAGCCTGTCCGTCAGATAGCCGAACAGCAGCGCCCCCAGTACCGCACCGATCAGATAGGTCGTCGCCGCCGCGGTCACCTGCGGATCGCTCAGGCCCAGCCCCGCCCGGCTCTCCAGGATGCCTGAAAGCGAGCCGACCAGCGTGACCTCCAGCCCATCCAGCAGCCAGGAGGTTCCGAGCGCCGTGATGATGCGCACATGCCACCGGGACCAGGGCAGCCGATCCATCCGCTGCGGGATGTCGGTCTCGATGCGCTGTTCCTGCCCAGCCTGTCCAGACATCTGCTGCCGGTTACCGCGCCCTGCACTCGGGGTGGCGTTCGCCTGCCCTCCATCTGCCATCTCCGCTCCTCCTCCACGCGGACACACCGTCAAAACGGTGACATGGCTGTGAAGTTATACAGGACCGCGACCGTTCACGTCGCGTCGGCGACCTCCGGAAACGAACGACTGCCGTTACAGCTTCGTCTGCGTCAGCAAAACAAGGGGCGCGTTCCTGATGAATCAGGATCAAACCATCCTTCACCCGATTCCACTTTTGTGGTATCGAGGGGAATTATAGAAAGACACCCATTTGGCTCAGCTCGACGCCTTCTCCTCCTGGTAGTGGCCGATATGGTTGTAAGTCTCCTTCGGGAAGCGCAGTGTTTTGTACACGTTGCCCGAGTCCGGGTCGTGGCGATCCGGGATGATCGGGAACTCCTGCTCCGCCTGCCACTCCAGAATCCGCTCACGCCGGGGCGGCGAGTAATCCCGGCCCTCAACCTGCATCAGCATCTGGCGCGCCTGCTCTTCGGAGAAATCACGGTCCCGGGTCAGCTCCGCCAACACCTCATCATCGGTCAGGAAGTGCCGCGCAATCATGGCAAAGGTTAACCGTCCATAGTGACCGATGTCCTTGCCCTGCTCTAACGAGTCCAGCAAATGCCTCATCATGCTGTCCTCACGCAGGGCTTCCATGCCGTGAGTCTCAGGTTCGCCGACGGCATGGCCTTCGGGCGACTGCGCCGCAGGCTGCTTGCGCGCATCCATCGAACCGGGCTCAACCAGATGCTTTCCTCCGGCATCGGGCTTTGCGGTGCTGCCGGTACCCTTGGGCGCGATCGCCTCAGGATCATCGGAAGATACAGGTTTTGCGACCGTCCCAGGAGCTTCCTCATCCTCATCGACCTCTTCTTCGACATCGCGGCTCGCGCCTTTGAAGTCCAACTCCGCCTGAGGCGACGCAACCGACGCGGCGTCGCCGCCCTTCAGTTTCGCCAACTCCGCCTCCGCGCGATCCGCGCGTTTCATGGCTTCCTGCAGGGCCTCGCTTTGCTTGAGCTGCTCGCTCTCAATCGACTCGTCCAGTTCCACGGTCCGTTCTGCCATCTGCGTCTCCGATCACTTCCTCAAATTCGCTTTCTCTTCGCCTATTATGACGCTCCGCGTTGCCGATGCGTTGTGTCCCAAGAGCGAAACCTGTGGAAAGTCAAATTGCCGGTTCCATTCTGGGAATGCCGCGCCGTCAGGCTCGCCTTTCGGGAATCGCGAGATTGAGCGCCTCTTCCACGGTAGTGGCCGTGAGCAGCGCGCCCCGATTCCCGCGCAACATGCCCTCTCGCTCGCATACATCCAGGAAAGCCAATAAGGTGTCGTAAAAGCCCGCCGTATTCAATAAAACGACCGGCTTGGCATGCAGCTTAAGGGTCTGCCAGGCGAGCACCTCGAACAGCTCCTCGAAGGTACCGAAGCCGCCCGGCAGCACCAGAAAGGCATTTGCCAACTCACCCATCAGACGCTTGCGGGTGTGCATCGTGTCCACAACGTGCAGCTCCTGAACGCCGCCGTGAGCCACCTCCTTGTCCACCAGCACCTGCGGGATGACGCCGGTAACGTGACCACCCGCCGCCAGGGCCGCATCGGCGACCGCGCCCATCAGCCCCACATCGGCCCCGCCGTAGATCAATCCGATCCCGCGCAGGGCAAGCAATCTGCCCAGTTCTTCCGCGGCCTCGCGGTACGCCGGCCGCGTGCCCTCCGCGGCAGCGCAAAATACGGCTACATTTTGTCTCACCCTCGCCTCTGTATCCCTCATCGGCAAAGCATACACAGCCGGCGGTCCTGCATCCCAAAAGCAGTTCAGCAGCACCGGTCTCCAGACCCGATTCGCCCCCGATATGATTCACCCCGATATCCCGATATGATTCACTCCGATATTCCGATATAAGGAGGAGCCCTTGATCCGCCACAGCATCCAGGCCATCGCGCTTTTACTGGCAGCTTCATGCGGGCTTACCGATACAGCCTGCGCGCAAATCTCTGCGAGCGCCGCCGGCGATGCCCATGCAGCGAGCAACATCCCGGGCCAGTTCGACTACTATCTGCTCGATCTCGTTTGGGGCCCGAGCTTCTGCTCCACGGTGAAGGACGTGAGTCCGGGGTGCCGGCCGCCGCGGGGCTTCGCCGTGCACGGTCTCTGGCCGCAGAACACCGACAATACCTGGCCTCAGTTCTGCTCGAAGCTGCCCCACGGCGTGGACCTGCACAATAGCCGGGACATCACGCCTGACCTGACCCTGCTGCAGCACGAGTGGGACAAGCATGGCACCTGCTCGGGGCTCACCGGTGCGGGCTACTTCGCCGCGGCGCACACGGCGCGCACCCGGGTGAACATCCCCGAAACCCTGCTCACGGCAACCCCCAACCGCACCTTCACGCCGCTCTACCTGCTGAACATGTTCTACCTGGTCAACCCAGGCATGCCGCCGGGGAGCCTCTCCCTGAGCTGCCGGGAGGATCACCTGATGTCCGTGGAGGCCTGTTTCAGCAAGACCCTGGAGCCTGTGCGCTGCATGGGTCTGAGGAGCTGTGAGGCGAACATCGTTCGTCTGGAGACCGCGCCGGTACCGTAAGGGGTTACAGGATCGCCGCGGCAAACTCCGGGTCCAGGGCACGCGTCATGCCGAAGTGCTCCTCTGCCAGGCGCAGCGCAGCCGTTTCGCGGGTGCGGCGCTCTTGCTCATCTCGCAACAGGCGGCAGATGCCTGCAGCAAACCCGTCCGCGGAATCGGCGACTGTAATCGTCTGCTCGGCCCAGGCTTCCAGCCCCTGGATGCCGATGCTCGTCGACACCACCGCCTTGCCGTAACCGAGCGCCTCCAGCAACTTGATCTTGATCCCGCTGCCCACCAAGAGCGGCACCAGGCACACAGCGGCGCGGGCGTACTCGTGCTCCAGGGAAGGTACCGGCCCCAGCGCGTCTATGCCCGAAGCGCGCAAGGCCTCGGCGGACCCGTGCTCACTCAGCCCCTGGCAGACCGTACCGGCGATGGCCAGGGTGGCTCCAGGCACAGCCGCCCGCACCTGGGGCCAGACCTGTTCCAGCAAAAAGGCAAGCGCGGTACGGTTCGGCTGAATATTGGAGCCGACAAATAGACACCGGTGCGCAACCAGCTGACTCGCGTCCAGCGCGCGGGGCCGTAGCGTGATCGGCGCGACCAATGTGCGCGCGGTCACGTGCGGCCGGATCTCCTCAGCCTCCCGCCCCTGGGCGGCGAGCACGGTTTGCGCGCCGGAAAGCCAGCGCATCTCCTTGGCTGCGCTCAGCGGCGGGCAGTCCAAGGCTAATCCGGCCTCCTGGAAACGCTGTACGCGCGCGGAGATCAGGTCATGCATCAGGATGGCGGTGCGCCGCGCCGCCAACCGGCCCTCACCCAAAAACGGCCCCCAAAAGCAGTAGTTGGCGATCACGCTCGACGCTTTGGCCGCGGCAATCTCGCGCACGGCGACGCGGCGCTCGGCCGCGGTAGGTTCCGTAAGGTCCCAGGCGTCCGTGTAGAGGCGGTGGCCGAAGATCTGCTTTGCCACCGCACTGAGGATGTGCGGGCCACCCCGGCCCTGCTCCCAGCGGGAGGCCGCGCGTGCCCAGGCCTTCAGCCGAAACGGGGAAACATACAGCGGGCCAACTCGCAGGTACCCCGGAAAACGCAGCCGAAGGCCCTCCGGTGGGGGTACGCGCAGCTTAAAAAATAATCGGGGGGAGCGGCTGTAGGCCGCGGTGGACACCAGCGTCACCCGGGCATGGGTCCGCAACAGCTCCAACAGGCCGAGTGCATACGTTGTGCTGCCGCCCTGTTGATGGAGCACCGGTTCGCGGGTGAGAAAGACGATGCGCGGTCGGTGTACGGATTTGGCGGGGGAGGCCATGCGCTGCGATTGTAAAAGCTAAAAAAGAGGAAAGCCCTCACCCGGAAGGATGAGGGCTGTTCCCCGGAAGCGTCGGCAGGCGATGTGGAGGCGACTGTGGCCATGGAGCGCGGTCGCTTCCACTTCGGGGCCGGCTGTCCTTGCCACTGCCTGCGTAAAGCACTGCATGTGCAAAGCATTGCATG
>CAXTBJ010000011.1:2461-6274 GCA_964242585.1 uncultured Bryocella sp. | reverse complement strand
TGCATGTGCAAAGCATTGCATGAGCAAAGGACGGCATGTGTAAAGAACGGCTAGCGAATGGCGGCTAGCTGATGACGAGCGTGTTGCCGCTCAGGTTGGAGTCGACCGTGGCCAGGATGCCGCCGGCAGCAACGTGCGATGTGCCGGTGGTGGTGGTGACCTTCGTACCCTCGGCGAGCTTGAGGGAGATCGACTTACCCGGGGCGACGGTCATCTGCTGATCGCCGGCCTGGATGGTGACCGCGGCGCCCGAGTCGTTCCGCAGATGGAAGCTGATGTGCTTCGTCTTGACTGTGGAAACAGGCGTGGTGCTGACCGTGGTGGGATTTGTGGCGTTGGGTCCGGTCGCGGGGGAGGCGAAGGTCTGGGCTCCGGTTTGGGCTCCGGTTTGGGCAAAGGCCTGAGATGCGAGAACGGATAGGGAGAGAGCCATGGCGGCTGTGACGATACGACGATTCATAAACTACTGCCTTCTTTCTGTTTCTTCGCCGGTGTCTCCCGAGCCATGATCAGGGGAGATACGGGCGCCTCGATTGATATACGCTCTCCGCATAACAATGTTCAAGCCGATTTCCCGGTTTTCCACAAATGTTTACACTATCTTTTTAAGTCGAGCCGAGTTGCCCATGCCGTGAAGAAACTCTGGTAACAATCACCGTAAGATGGGAGTGTGGCCGACCTTCTCGCCAACATGAATCCGCAACAGCAGCAGGGTATTCTCTCCGTCGATGGCCCTGTCCTGCTGCTCGCCGGTGCCGGTTCGGGCAAAACGCGCGTCATTACCCACCGTATCGCCTACCTGATCGAAGAGCGCGGTGCCGCTCCCGACTCCATCCTGGCCGTGACCTTCACCAACAAGGCCGCCAAAGAGATGCAGGAGCGTGTCGACAAAATCATGGGCCAGAACACCTTGGCCAAGCCGACGCTCGCGACTTTTCACAGCTTCTGCGTGCGCGCCCTGCGGCGCGATATCGAGGCCCTGCGCGTGAACGGCAAAGGCCTGACGCGCTCCTTCGCCATCTACGACGAAACCGATCAGCAGGCCGTGGTGAAATCGGCGCTGAAACGGCTGGGCGTGGACGACAAGCAGCTCAAGCCGCGCGTGGCGCTGGGCCGCATCTCCTGGGCCAAAAACCACATGCTCGATCCGCAGGAGTACTTCCTCGCCTCCACCAATCCGATGGAGGAGAAGATCGCGCACATCTACAAAATCTATAAGGACGAGCTGTTCAAGGCCAACGCGCTCGACTTCGACGATCTGCTGCTTGAAACCGTACGCCTGCTCAAGAGCTCCGCCGAGGTGCGCGAGCGCTACAACCGCAGGTACCGTTACCTGCTGATCGACGAGTACCAGGACACCAATCGCCCGCAGTATGAGCTGATGAAGCTGCTCGGCACGCACGGCAATGTATGCGTGGTCGGCGATGAGGACCAGTCCATCTATAGCTGGCGCGGGGCCGATATCCGCAACATCCTGGAGTTCGAAAAGGACTTCCCCGCCGCCCGGACCATTCGCCTGGAACAGAATTACCGGTCCACGCAGGTCATCCTGGAGGGTGCCAGCGCCGTGGTCGCGCAAAATACGCAGCGCAAGGGCAAAAATCTGTGGACCTCGCGCGAGGGCGGATCGCTGATCGGCCTCTACGAGGCCCCGGACGGCGAAAGCGAAGCCATCTTCATCGCCGACAAAGTCAATAGATACCTGAAAGCCGCGGGCGAAACCGAGGACGCCCCCCGCTGCGCCGTGCTATACCGCACCAACTCGCAGTCGCGGCTGGTGGAAGAGGCGCTGCGCCGCTACGGCATCCAGTACCACATGGTCGGCGGCTTCAGCTTCTATGACCGTGCCGAGGTCAAGGACCTGCTGAGCTACCTGAAGCTGGTGGCCAACCCGCACGATTCCGTGGCGCTGGGTCGGGTGGTGAACTCGCCGCCGCGCGGCATCGGCAAGACCACGATGGAGACCCTGGAACGCATGGCGCTGGGCACGGGCATGAGCAGCTGGGACGCCATCGAACGCGCGCTCGCCGACAGGCTGCTGCCCGCCCGGGCGCTGACGGCCCTGAGCAACTTCCGCAAGCTGATCGAGGACGCGCGGGCGATGATTCACCTGACCGGGAACGATTTTGCGGGCAAACTCGCCGAGGATGTGGGTTCAGTCGGGGCTGCGCCCTCCGATGAAGAGGTGTTGGGATACCTCGACCGTCTGGCGGCTTCAGATGCAGTGGAGGCAGGTACAGGGGCAACGGGCGAGGATACCGGCTTCAACTTCGGTTTCGATTTTGGGGAGAGTGAACCGGCGCCTGCCACCGTGACCGCCAATGACGCGAATTCCGACTTCGACACGAGCTTCAACTTTGACTTCGAGTTTGGGCCGAGTGAGGAGATTTCGACGATAGCTCCGGAAAACGCTGTGCTACCGAACGGCGAGGAAACGGGGTCTGGCTTCGGTTTTGGCTCCGGTTTTGGCTTTGAGGAGCCGGCCGTTGAAGGCGCCGATGCTTCGGCAGCGGTGAAGCCGAGCTTTCAGGTAGCGGCAAAGACGGGTTACAAACCGTTTGCGCCGGTGCCTTTGGATGAGTCCGCGCCAAAATCGGCAGCGGAGACGATCAAAGCGAAAAATCAGGCGCGGCTGGACCGCATCGTGGCCGCGCAGGGCGGCGATCACGAGACGGCCAACGAGGCGGACGCCCGCGCCTTCCGCAAACCCGGTGACCCCGCCACGCTTCCCGAGCTGATCAAATTTCTCAACGAGCGCTCCGGCTACCTTCGCGCGCTCGAAGAGGAGGCGACGCCCGAGGCCTTCAGCCGCATTGAAAATCTCAAGGAACTCGCCAATGCCGCGCAGGACTCCACCTCGCGTGGGGAAACGCTGGCGGAGTTTTTGGATCACGCCGCCCTGGTCTCCGATGCCGACGGCTACTCCGCCGAGGCCCGCGTGACGCTGATGACCCTGCATGCGGCCAAAGGCCTCGAATTTCCGCTGGTCTTCCTCGCCGGCATGGAAGAAGGCCTGTTTCCCCACGCGCGCTCCATCACCGATCCCACGCAGATGGAGGAGGAGCGCCGGCTCTGCTATGTCGGCATGACGCGCGCGATGGATACGCTGTTCATGACGCGTGCCCGCTATCGCCGCCGCTACGGCAACGACATGCCGGAGACCACCGTCGGCTCCCGCTTTCTGGAGGAGATCCCTTCCAAACTTGTCGAGGACCTGTCCACGCCGGGCTTCGGCACGAGCTCAAATGGCGAGCGCGATGAGTACGGCGGCTACCGCTCCGGCGGCGCGTACGCCACCCCCTACCCGCAGCGCGGCGATGCCCGGCGCCGCTTCGGCCAGGAGGGCGCCGGTACCGACGGCGAAGGCCATTACAGCTACGAGGACGAAAGCCAGGAGGGCGCCGGCGGTGGAGCCCGGCAGTATGCCTCGCAGCGGTTCGGGGCGGGTAAGCCGGCCGGCGGTAATCGCTTCGGTAACGGCTCCGGGCCGCTGGACAACACCGCCGCCTTCTTCGGCAAGGGCGGCACGGGCAAGGGTCCCGTGGGCGGCGGTTCAGGGTACTCCCTCGGCGACAAACGCTACCCTGGCCGGCCCAAGATGGACATCCCGGGGGCTACGGGTAAGACGGGTTTGGGCAAAAATGCCCGCGTGCGTCACCCCAAATACGGCGAAGGCATGATCGTGGGCCGCGAAGGGGACGGCGAAGATGCAAAGATTACGGTATCCTTTACAGGGCACGGCGTGAAGAAGCTGGTGGAGAAGTTCGCCCAGCTGGAAAAGCTGTAGCGCAAGCCACAAGATTCAGCACTGCA
>CAXTBJ010000011.1:0-2361 GCA_964242585.1 uncultured Bryocella sp. | reverse complement strand
ATTCAGCACTGCAGCACGACACACCCGGGTGCCCCATCTTCGCGACGGCCTCATCGTCGCTCAGGTAGGGTTCCCATCAATTCAGTTTCGGGAAAGAGCACAATGGCAAACACCACCGCAATCACCGATCGTGCGGAGCGCAAGAAGATCAAGCGCGCCGCCCGCAAGAAGGCAACCCCCAAGACCGCCCGCACCTGGGCCCGCGGCGAGCACAAGCAGAAGTTGAAGAAGGCCTCGCGCGGCACGTCCAAGCGGTAAGCCTAAACGGAAAATGGGCAGAGCTTTGGCTCTGCCCATTTTCCGTTTTTCGACCCCTCCTCGCCGGGCTCAGCCCCACCGAACCGCGAGTTGCCCGGAAGCGATCAGATTAGGCCGTTGCCGCTTTCGGCGTGGTCATCCTCACCATCTGCTTGAACATAAAACCGGGCGCCAGGCGGCTCATCAGCTTCAACACATTGCTTAAACCGGGCCGAATCTCCAACCTGCCCTTCTCGATCCCTGCCAGCGCATGTTTCACCAGCACGGGGACAGGCATAGCCTTTTGACCCCGCAACTCCGTCTCAAATTCACCGCGGAACAGCGGCGTCTCCGTCCCGGGAGGCGCCAATTCCACCACGGTGACGTTCGAGCTGGCCAGCTGCCCCCGCAACACCTGGGTATAGGCGTGCAGACCGGCCTTCGCGGCGGAATACACCGGCGAAAGAGGAAAGGGAACGAAGGCGAGCCCGGAGGTCACATTCACAACGAGTGCGCTCTTTTGCTGCCGCAGATGCGGTAGAAATGCCTGAATCATCCATAACGGACCGTTCAGATTGCTTTGGATCTCCTTCGTGAAATCGCTGAGTTCCCGAGGTTCGCTCACCTTGAGATTGCGCATGATCCCAGCATTATTGATAAGGGTATCCAGCTGCGGAAACCGCGCGAGCACCTCGTCGCGAAGGGCAAGAATTTGCCCCGGCTCGCTTACATCGCTCTGAAAGGTGTGCAGCCCCGGGCACGCCTGCTTCGCGGCCTGGAGCCGGCCCTCGTCCCGGCCCGTGACCAGTACCGTATTCCCACGGCGGAGGAGTTCTTGCGCCAGCGCCAAACCGATACCGCTTGAACCCCCCGTAATCAGAACTGTTTTGCCGGTCAGTTTCATAGATTTCCTTCCATGCGGTACCTGGCACCCAGGCCTGATGCAACGGCGGTCGCTTCAAGTGGACTAAATGTATCTCGTGGCAACATTGTTGTCAACGCGCACTTTGTACCCAGCGTATACTTTCCAAAAATCCTCGGGTAAGTTCCCCGGAGGCAATGGGACGCATGCAAGAAAGAAAGCCGTACCACCATGGGGATCTGCGTTCCGCGCTCCTGCAGGCGGGGTCGGCCATGCTGGAACGCCTTGGGCCGGAAGCCCTTTCCATGCGGGAGTTGGCCCGCGCCGTGGGCGTGAGCAGCAATGCGCCGCGTCGGCATTACCCCACCAAGCAGCATCTTCTGGATGCTTTGGCGCTCGACGGCTTCGAGCGTCTGGGAGGCGATCTGCGTCAGGCGCTGGCGGTGGAGGAGCCTTCCTTTGAGGCACGTCTGATCAACCTGGCGCATGCCAATATCCGGTTTGCCACCAGGTACCGCGCCCTGTTCCGGCTGATGTTTGTGGCCAAACAACACCCACACGTCTCCCCGGAGCTGCTGCGGGCGAGCTATGAGGCGCTGTCCGTAGGACCACAGACCATGGCCTATGGACAGGCATCAGGCCGTGTGACGCCGGGCGACCCGGAACGGCAGGCCCTCGTGATCTTTGCGGCCGTGGAAGGGCTGATCTCGTTCTCAGTGGACGGCAGTTTTGGGGGGGTGCCCGTGGAGCATCTGGCGGAACAGGCCATCCTGCAAATCATGGTGGGCCTGCAGCCCCGAAACTGATCGCCGGGTACCGCCTCCGACTCTCGCATACAATCGCCCTAATCCTTCTCCATCCTGCCTGCGCAAGGACCCAACCGCTGCCCCGACAAATCTTTGCCACCAAATCCATCGACAAGCTCATCCACGAGAGCGAGCTGCCCGAACACGCGCTCAAGAAGACCCTGGGACCGGTATCGCTTACAGCGCTGGGCGTCGGCATCGTGATCGGTTCGGGTATCTTCACGGTGATCGGTACGGCCATCGGCGGCAACCCGGCTAAACTGGCCGACTGGAAGGGTTCCCCGGTGATCGACCTGATCCTGCACCACGGGGCGGTGGCGGGCAGGCCCGGCGCCGGACCCGCGCTCGCGATCTCCCTTGTGCTGGTCGCCCTGGTCTGTGCCTTTACAGGGCTCTGTTATGCCGAACTCGCCAGCATGATCCCCATCGCCGGCTCCGCCTACACCTACACCTACG
>CAXTBJ010000010.1:56635-64776 GCA_964242585.1 uncultured Bryocella sp. | reverse complement strand
AACGTCACGACCCCCCACGTCTCCGGCTGGTGCATGTCGACCACGCCCTGCGGGGACCAGACCCAGTTGTCCTCCCTGGGCTGACCGGCCTTCCACTCCACACGGCTGAAGTTGATGCGCCACACGGCTCCCCTGGCCGGCGGCGGCACGGTCTGGCGCGTGGCAAAGGCGGTGAGCGGGTACGCGATCTCCACGGTCCATCCCCTGTCCACATCGGAGGAGTCGTTCAGCGTTCCATCCACGGCCACGGCGGTGCGCAGCCCCTCGATGTCCCAACCGTTGTCGGCGGTTCCACCCAGGCGATACGGCTTGGCAAGAAACAGATCCCAACCGGTGTTCAAGGCATTGATTTCAAACTCATAGTAGCTTGGCGTCTCGGGCAGCGGCTTCAGGAAGACCTCGAAGTCGTTGTCCTTGAAGATTACGGAATCGTGCTTGGTCAAGGTCGCCTTTACCTCCGGTTCGTCGATCTGCGCGGCGATGTACAGGTACTTGTGATCCCAGAGCATCTTCACGCGGGTACGGAGGCGCGGCAGGGGCTTGGCCGCGCCTTCGATGTCGACGAAGTCGGATGTCCACGGGGCGTCGTTCCAAACACGATCATCCAGCTTGCCGTCCACGACGGGCGCGGTCTTTGCGAAGTGACAGCGATAGGTCAGCGGCGGTGGAGCAGAGGTGTTCTGCGCCGCTCCGGAACCGCAAGCCGCCAAGCAGCTCGCAACGAGACAAAGTACGGAGAAGGAGCGTTTGTGCCGAATCATTTACGTCATCATAGCGGGACGCGCCCGGATGCCGGGCTGGAAAGGCCGGCGTTTTTGACATCGGGGGTGAACCCATCCCTGCAGAAACAGGCGCTTTTCGCGTACAGTGCTTGAAGGTCCAAAACAGGAGAACACCATGAAATTACGCGTTGGCTTCTTGGCGCTTGCCACCATGCTTCCCGCTGCTGCCCATGCCGCCGGAGACGACTCCCCCGCAAAACTGCAGCATCGCATCTCTTCGGCGACCACGGTGCTGCATGAACTCGCCTCCGTTCCCGACAAAGGCATTCCGGACCGCATTGCGAAAAAGGCCCGTTGCGTGTTGGTGGTTCCAGGCTTCAAGAAAGGTGCTTTCCTGGGCGGAGCCCAGTATGGCCAGGGCGTGGCGACGTGCTTTGTGAAGGGCAAGGGCTGGAGCGCTCCGGTGTTCGTGCAGATGGCAGGCGTCAGCTTCGGGCTACAGGCCGGCGGGCAGTCCACCGATCTGGTGTTGGTCGGGGTTTCAAAGCAGAGCGGCGACGATCTGCTGAAGGCCAAGGTGAAGTTGGGCGGCGACGCGTCCGTAGCGGCGGGTCCGGTCGGCCGCGATTCGCAGGCCGACACGACGGAGCTCGCGAATGCGGAGTTTCTGACCTACTCGCGCAATAAAGGGATCTTTGCCGGCGTCGACCTCACGGGAGACGAAGTGAACCAGAACGAGAAAGATACCCGCGAATTTTACGGCAAGGATATTCCCTATCAAACGATCCTGAACGGCGGCACGCCGACGCCGGCTGCGGCGAAGTCGTTCGTCCGTGAAGTCACGCGTGTCTTTGGGGGACTCACGAGATAGCTGACGGATCGCCGACCTGGAGGCGCGGGACCGGTATTGCAACCGGTCCGCGCCCTCTTGGGGTGAACCGTGCCTTCCGTTGAAGAAGGTCTGCGGGGACCGGATCGTCTATATAGTTTCCCGAGGGGTGTAGAGCAGCCGCGAACAGAATACAGAGATCCTTCGCTATGCTCAGGATGATGGCGTACTCCCCCCTGCACGAGAACGGCTCTAGTGGCTGGAGCAGATGAGCAGAGGGTATCGAGAACAGGTAAGAGCAAGAACAACCGCAGATTCCCTTCGGGAATGACAACAAAGAGCAAATGCCTTTGTGCGGTCAGCTGTTGCTCTCATGCGCCGTAAGCGAGCTCCATGTGCCATGGGTGGGTCCATGTGCCGTGGGCGAGCTTAATGTGCCGTGGGCGGGGTCAACAATCCCTGCCCACGCAGCCATGCCTCCAGCAGACCGGGCCACAGATCCAGAGCCGGATCGCCGTTGCCTAAACCGCTACCGTGAGGGCCGTGGGCGAAGCTGTGAAACTCCTCCGGCACACCGGCGGCGTGGAGCGCTGCCTGGAACGCGATCGCCGCATCCACGTCGACAACCCGATCGTCCGAGGTGATGTAGAGGAACGTGGGCGGTGTTTGCCGGTTGACGTGGAAGAGCGGCGTGTACGGCTGCTCGAACGAAGCGCATCGGTCTCGCGGGATGGAAGGCAAGAGCGAGCAGTAGGTGATGCGCCCCGTCGTATTGGGCTGCATCGCGTTCAGCCAGGGGTACCCGAGCACAAGAAAATCCGGCCTGCCTGAAATGCGATCCACAGGGTCCGGTGCGGTCGTGTTGCCCGTGGAGTTCAGCACGCCCGCCATGGCCGCGAGATGCCCTCCGGCCGAAAACCCCAGCATCCCGACCCGATCCGGATCGAGGCCGTACGCCGCCGCATGGGCGCGCACCCACCGCACGGCGCGTACAGCATCCTCCAGCGGCACGGGGTAGACATATCTTGCGCCGAGCCGGTAACGCAACACAAAGGCCGTAACGCCGCGTGCGGCAAGCCATGCCGCGACGTCGCGGCCCTCCATATCGGCCGCCAGATTGACGTAGCCGCCGCCGGGCGCGACGATCACGGCTGTGCCGTTACGGTGCTCCGGCCGTGGGGGAAAGACGGTCAGGGTGGGGATGTCCGCCTCGGCGGTCCCGAGCGCGCCGGGAGCGCCGCCGGGCCAGAGCTCCACGGTGCGAATCCCCAGCGCCGGATCGAGCGAGGGTTGCCCCCTGGAAGCTGCTGCTTGCGGCGGAGGCGAAGGGGTTGACGGGGTCTGTGCCTGAGCGCAGAAGGCCGTGCCTGCGCAGAAAAGAGATACCGCGGCGATCCGTTTCAAGATAAGGCTCATGTTGATGATCAGGGTCAGGGTCATGATCAGGGTCAGGGTTTGGGTCAGGGTTTGGGTCAGGGTTTGGGCGACTCGCGTCCTAAGCCTCTTCCGCGGGTACGGCGTGCACCGTGAATTCCACGGTTTTCGGGCCGAGAACCGGATGCGTGGCGGTCAGGCGGACGGTACCGGATTGCTCCCGCGTACGAATCCAGACGGCTCCGGTGCCGCCCACCAGCGGAAAGGGGTTGTCGCCGAGGATCTCCGCGGGACCCTCGACTTCGAGCCGGATCGCGTCGTTGGCGAAGGGACGCACACGCCCAAACTCATCCGCCGCGCGTAACACGACGCGGGTGGTATCGGCCCCGTCCGCAAGCAGCTCCACGTCATCCGGCAGCATCATGAACTGCTGATCGATTCCCTTCCCCGAGTAGGTTTTGGAGATTACCTGCCCCCCGGCGATGAAACCGTCGATGCGCAGGTCGCCCCAGTTTCGCAGCGTTTCGCCAAGCGGTATGGTGAAGGGCGGGTGCTTCAGGTACGCGAACTGCCCGCGATCCGGATCGCCTTCGGCGATGAGCTGAAAACCCTTGCCGCTATCAACATATAGCTTCAGGTGATCGCAGTTGGAGCTGATCATCGCCGTACCGAAGCCGATGGACTCATCGTTGCGAGCCCAGTGGAAAGCGGGTTCCAGCACGATCTCTTCGGCCGGATCGCACATGGACTTGTAGAAGCCGGCGGCGGACTTCGGTGTCCGGAAGATATCCATGACGCCGTGATAACAGATACGGTCGCCCGAGCCGAAGTTCGCATGGGTGTTGTAATCGAACGCACACCAGCCGATACCGCCCGCATACCGCGGATCGGCGGCAAGCGCATCGTGCACGCGGGCATGGCGAACGACAAACTCCTGCAGCCGCTCTTTGGCGTCGATGGTCTTGGTCGGAAAGGTGTGACCCACGAACTCCGTATTGAGATACCGCGGATGGTTGGGCTTCTTCAGCGGCCAGCCGAAGTCGTTCATCGTGAAAACGTCCTCCAGAAACTCCGACTCCTGAAAGTAACGGATGCCGCCGGTCTGACGTTCCGGATCGAGCGCGTGCGCCATCCGGTTGGTGCGGGTGTAGAGGTCGTGATTGTCCCGCGATTCATTGATGCGTACGCCCCAGAGCACCACCGAGGGATGGTTCCAGTCGCGGCGAATCATGCGGCGCACGTTGTCCACCGCGAGTTCCTGCCAAGGCTCCGGGCCGATGTACTGCCAGCCCGGAATCTCCTCCAGCACCAGCAGGCCGATCTCATCGCAGCCGTCGAGAAAGTGGCGCGACTGCGGATAGTGCGAGGTGCGCACGATGTTGCAACGCAAATCACGGCGCAGAATCTTCGCATCCTGACGTTGCACGCGCGCCGGCATCGCTTGGCCGACAAAGGGAAAGGTCTGGTGTCGGTCGAGGCCATGCAGCTTGACGATCTTGCCGTTCAACGAAAAACCGGCCGGCGTAAACGTTGCCTCGCGGAAGCCGATGGTGCGTTCGTCGGCATCGAGGAGCCGGCCGTCCTGCTGCAACTCCACGTGTACGGTGTAAAGGTGCGGGTGGTCGAGATCCCATAGATCGACTTTGCCGAGTTTTCTTAATGTGAGCGTGTAAGACCCGGGTGCGGGCGTGACAGGCGACAGCGCGCCTTGTGCCTGCCCGGCGTCGGCTTCGTTCGTCGTGATCTCCGGCGGCTCGGGGAGGCTCAGGCTCGTTCGTGCCAGCGGCTCGGCCACCCCCTGCTTGCGCAGCTCCGCATGCAGGGAGAGGCGGCTTACGCGGCTGCCCGGAGCACGGTCCAGAAAGCACTCCACCAGGACAGAGCGGTCCGCACTCATGACGTCGACCGGTCGCGCGTGAACGTTTTCCAGAAACACCTGGGGCACGACGCGCAGGGTCACCTCGCGGTAGATACCGCCAAAGGTCAGGTAATCGACCTCATGGCCGAACGGCGGGATGTCCGGCCGTTCCGTCGAGTCGACCTCGACCGAGAGCAGATTGGGCACGCCCGGCTCGATGTGCGCCGTGAGCTCGAAGGAAAAGGGCGTATACCCGCCCTTATAGGCCCCCAGCCGCCGGCCGTTGAGGTACACCGTTGCGGCGGTCATCACGCCTTCAAAGTCCACAAAGACGCGTTTGCCGGCGACATCGGCCGGGACCCGCACGTGCCTGCGATAAAGCGAGATGAACTCATAGGATCTATCATCGAAGCTGTGCCACGGCAGCTTGAGATTGGTATGCGGGATCACCACTCGCGCCAATCCGCTGTCGTCAAAAGCCGTGGTGTGCCCACCCTCCACCATGCGGGGGCTGTATCGCCAGCCGCGATTGATCGGCAGCATCGACCGGCCCGCCGCGAGACGTGAGGTTTGCGCCTTCAGCTTCGAGCCGAACGCACCCGCCGCCATCGTGGCACTGCCGGATTTCAGAAACGTTCTGCGGTCCATCGGCCGTCCTTCACTGAATCCAGGTACAGAAGATCCGATCCAGCATACAGCGTGGCCTATAGACCGACCTTCTAGTGGCCTATAGACCGATCTTCTCTGTGCAAGGACTAAGGTCTGTGCAAGGACTAAGGTATTCGCAAGGACTAAGGTATTCGCGGATCTACGCCGCCGACCTTGTTCTGGTGAAGCTCATGCGGATGCCATGCTTCGGTCGAAGAATCACCATGGGTCGTGCTTCGATCGTTTGGCCCGGTGTCAGCGCAAGATCGTACGTCCTGAGCAGAACGCTCAGGATCATGAGGATCTGCAACATCGCATACTGATTGCCAATGCAGACCCTTGGTCCGGCGCCGAAGGGCAGATAGGTGAAGGGTGTGCGCGCTTTCTCATGTTCCTTCGTGAAACGCTCCGGGTCGAAGCTCTCGGGGCTGGGCCAGGAACCCTTTGCATGATGCGCGCCGTAGACGTAGACGATGACCGTCGAACCCCGCGGGATGTCGAGGTCGCCGACGCGATCGTCCGCAATCGCCATGCGGTCGACCATCCAGAAGGGCGGGTAGAGGCGAAGCCCCTCTTGAATGACCCGCGTGGCGAACGGAAAGCTGGGAACGTCGGCATGGCTGAGAGGACGTCCTCCCAGCACGGTCTCGAACTCCTCGCGCACCCTCCCGAGGCAATCCGGACGCGAACTTAAGAGATAGAGGAGCCATGAGAGCGCGTTGGAGGAGGTTTCATGGCCGGCGACGAGCAGCTGCATGCTCTCGCTCAAGACAAGGGCATCGCTCATCGCTTCGCCATCGCTGTAGCGGGCGTCCATTAACGTCTGCAGCAGATCGCTGCCGGGCGTTCCCTGACGACGCTCGGTGATGTAGTGCAGCAGAACGCCGTCCGCACGCGTGCGCATCCGTTCGTGTCTGCGCAGTTCGCCGGAGACGGCAAACCAGGGGTTCAGGTACGGCTGAAGCGTTTGCCGCACGATGAACTCCTGGACCGTGCAGATGGTGCTACTCACCAGGTCGATATCCTCATGCTTCAGGCGGGCGCCGAAGAGGGACCGAGCGACCATCGCGAAGGTCATCTTCATCAGGTGGGGGTAGATATCGACAGGACCGACACGGACCTCCCTATCGAACTCCTCGAGGGACTCCTCAAGGGAGCTTTGCATGATGGAGGAGAGAGCGTCCAGCTGCCTTCGATCGAAGCCCTTCTGAATGAGACGACGCTGGGTACGCCAGGGCTCACCGTGGGTGGTGAGGAGCCCTTTGCCGAGAAAGTGGCCCATCCGCTTTACCTGGATGTCGGACTTTTTGTAGTTCTCGGCGTTGGTCTTCAGCACGTGCTGCATGACACTGGGACTCGTGGTCACCAGGGCTTCTTTGAGACCACCCAAATAGAGCCGAAAGGTTTCGCCATGGCGTTCCGTGTAGGCGGAGAGCACCTCCACGGGATTGCCGACCATCGCGCGCGAATCCGCGAAGGAACGCAGGCGGGAGACCGTGGGTAGAAGCGGGGCCAACGTCATTCCTCGCTGCCCGGAGCCAGAAGGCGATCCGGGATCTTTCCGGCAAGCCGGTGTGTTTTGGGGTTCCTAACGAGACGATGCAAACGACAACGGTCAGTCCTGGGTTCCAAGCTGCTTCAAGAGAATCAGGTGATGCCAGACGGCTCGCGTCATGGTTGGATTCTGCCGATAAGGCACGCCAAACTCCTCGGCCGTGTCTTTTACGATGCGGGTGAGTGAAGGGTAATGCGTATGGCAGACGAAGGGGCACAGATGGTGGGCGATGTGGTGATTGAGTCCTCCGACTAGCCAGCCGACGACAGGATTGCTCGTAGCATAATCGGCGGTCGTCGCGAAGGTGTGATAGACGGTATTGTCGAACTCGTCGCGGCTTGAGGGGAAATAGGTTGTGTCCACGGTATGCGTGGTCTGAAATACGAGCGAAACCGTCAGGCCGACCACCAAGTGCACCAGCAAAAACGAGGCCGCTACCAGCAGAAGAGACTCATGCAGCAGCACCACCGGCAGAACGAGCATGTAGGTGACGTAAAACAGCTTGCCCGCAAAGAGAATCACGTACTCACGCGCTGCGTGCCGGGTCGTCTTCAGATACTCGTGGGTCGGAGAAAAGAAGCTCTCAAAGTCCCGCGCGAACACATAATCGAGAGAGAACATCGCGTAGAGAAACAGGGCATAGAGGTGCTGGAAGCGCTGCAGGGGCCGACGGGGCTCATCGGGTGTGAACCGCAGCAGGCCTCGACCGGAGAGCGCGTCATCTTCCCCATGGACATTCACGCAGGAGTGGTGCCCGCGGTGGTGAAGGATGCGCCACATGTACGAGCTGATCCCGCAAAGATCGAAGACATAGTTCAGGGTCTTATTAATGGACGATCGCGGGGAGATCGCGTTGTGGTTGCTGTCGTGCGCGATGTTCAACAGAAGAAAGGTCTGGGCAAGGCCACCCAGCAGATACAGACCGACGAAGAGCCATGAGTGCGGCCTGAGGGCATAGATCGCTATCCAGCTGCTGGCCAGCACGGCCAGGCCGACGGCAATCTTGATCCACATCGAGCGATCGGCCTTGGGGGAGATATGCCCATCGGCGAAGAATCTGTCGAGGCGGCGGCGCAGGACTTTAGGGAACTCCGCGGAGAGGGTCGGATCGCTCTTCATCCGATCACGAACAGTTTGGTCGGCGGCAGTTTGCGC
>CAXTBJ010000010.1:0-56535 GCA_964242585.1 uncultured Bryocella sp. | reverse complement strand
CCGCCGGGGCGGATGCCCGGGGTCTGGCTGCAGGGCAGGTATCGCTTCTGTTTTGGAAATTTCGGAGATCTCGGACGTCATCGTGCCTCCGTGGTAAGTCGGTCCGGCGTATCCGGGTTTGTAGCGGCAAGGTCGCGACTCGGCGTTGCTCTGTTGCGCGCCATCGGCTCTACCACGGATGGTAGCGTGAAAGACTAAGCAACGGCAAGAACGACAAGGATTTCTGGAGACACGGGCCGGTGAGCCCGTTGATCTTCAGATGCACTCAGGATGACGATGCGGCGAGGCACTGCCCTGTGCCGCCCTGCTGTGATACGCTGAGCTATCGCCAAGGACGAAGACGCTTTGAACGAGGGGATTGCGCGGCGGAGTACCTCTCCTGTCCTTTTCCTTCGCGGGTTCATAGTGCAGCGGATGTCTTCCCACATGTCCGGCCTGTCGATAGTACGGCACCGTTGGCAGTGCAGCCGACTGCGAGCCGGCCTGAGTGCAAATTTTCGAACGAGGACATACCCCCTTCCCTTCTGCCCGGGTTCCGGAGCAGCAAGGGTTTCAGCGTTCCTTAACTTGGGAAGTCTCCCATCCGCACGTGGAGGTGCCGCTGACCTATGGCGTCGATCTTAGACACATTGAACCAACTCGGGAACAAGCACCCGCATAAGGTTTTGTATTCCTACCTCGACCTGAACGGCGAGACTCTCGAAAGTTATACCTACGCCTCCTTCTTGCGGCGGACGAATGCGATCGCCGGTCATCTGCTGGCTGAGTCCTCCTTCGCGCAGGGCGACCGGCTGCTGCTGGCGTACCCGCCCGGGCTTGAGATGATCTGCGCGTTTTTCGGATGCGTGCGCGCCGGCCTGATCCCGGTACCGGTCTATCCGCCCAGCTCCCGCGGGTTCCAGAGCGCTCTCTACAAGATCGTTCATATAGCGAAGGACTGCCAGGCAGCCGGGGTGCTGACGAGCAAGGAGTACCACTCGTCGCTGAAGACGAATCTGGCCAGAAGCGGCGTTGCGACATCGGGTGTCGATGTGGACTACATCTCCGGCCTGCCGTGGATCGTTACGGAAGACTTCGTGGACCCGGTGACTTCGAGAGCGGATGCGTTTCCGGTCGAGGCCTCGGAGATCCTGTTTTTGCAGTACACGTCCGGATCGACCATGGACCCCAAGGGGGTGATGGTCACGCATGAGAATATTCTGCACACCTGTCCGCTTGTCATCGATCATCCCGATCCCGTCGTGGTCTCCTGGCTTCCGCAGTATCACGATATGGGGCTTATCGGGTGTTACCTGTATCCCGCGCTGAGGGGCGGCACCACCTACGGCTTTGCGCCCACGGACTTTATTCAGCGCCCAGTGGTGTGGTTCGAGACGCTCTCAAAATATCGGGCGACGGCAACGGCCGCTCCCAACTTCGCCTACGAGTATTGTCTGCGTGCCGGCAGAATTCCGAAGGAGAGCCTGGAAAACTGCGATCTGAGCTCGCTCCGCGTCTTGATGATCGCTGCCGAGCCCGTGATCGCGGAGACCTACAGACGGTTTCTGGAGACCTTTCAGCCATACGGCCTGAAAGCGGAAACCTTTTATGCAGCGTATGGGCTGGCTGAAAATACGCTGGCGGTCTCTACCGGGGGACGCAGGATCATCTCCGTGAATAAACATGCGCTCACGCTGGGCAAGGCCCGCGTGACGGCCGAGGTCTCGGAGATCGGCGCGGCGACCCAGGTGGTGAGCTGCGGAACGCCGCTCCCGGGGCTGGACGTTCGGATTGTCGATCCCGAGAGGCATCACGCTCTCTCAAACGGCCATATCGGCGAGATCTGGGTGGCCGGCAGCGGCAAATGCATCGGCTACTGGAACAACCCCGAGCTTTCATTGAAGCAGTTTCGTGCGCGCCTGGCGGACGACAGCCCTTATGAAGACGGTTTTCTGCGGACCGGCGATATGGGCTTTTTGGACGATGGCGAGCTGTTCATCTGCGGCCGCATCAAGGACATGATCATTCTCCGCGGGCAGAACTATTATCCGCAGGACATCGAGGGCATTGTGGAACGGGCATCCAGCCTGATTCGCGCCCATTGCGTGGTCGCCTTCCAGATTCATGAAGACAGCGAACCGGCCCTGGCCATCGTGGCGGAGGTGAAGAGTGCGAATGCGCTGCCCGATGCGCGGCAGCTTGCCACGGCGGTCCGCAACTATCTCAATGTCGAGGTGGCGCTGATCTCGTTTATCGCACCGCGGGCGATTCCGAGAACCAGCTCCGGCAAGATCATGCGTCACAAGACGAAACAGATGTGGATGGAAGGGCGGTTCACCGTTCTTTCCGAGTTCTCGCGGGAGAAGGATGCCGGGGTCCCGACATCGTCCGAGACGCAGTCCTCCTTCGACGTGCTGAAGGCCAGATACAATCTCACCGGCAAGGAGTCCTACAACATCATCGAAGCGGGGCTGGATTCCCTGGATATCGTTGTGTTCATGCACGAGATCCGGGAGCTGCTGAAAGACAAAGGCGCCGAGATGCTGGCGCGGCAGGTCGACATCGGCGTCATCCAGCGTGTGAGCGTAGCCGAGCTGTTCCAATTGGCGGAGCAGCTGGAGAGTGCGCCGCAAGAGGCGCTCGAGATGCTTCGTCACTCCCTGGCGACCTTTCGCGAAGAGCAACGCGCCGAGGAGCGGGAGATGATGAGCCGGGATCGAAAGCTCGCCTTTGAGCCTGCGGAGCCGCCCCCGTTGCCCGAGACACCCGTTTTGAATCGTGTGCTGCTGACCGGCGGCACCGGGTTCATCGGCCCCTTCCTGATCAAGAGCCTGCTTGAACAGACGAGCGCAACCATTTATGTTCTCGTGCGCGCTTCGGACGAAGAGCAGGGCGGGCAAAGGCTGAAGACGGCGATGGAGTCGATCGGGTCCTGCGGGGCCGGGCTGATGCAGATGTTTGAGGATCGCGTGATTGCCCTGCCCGGCGATCTGGGACGGCCGAGCCTCGGCCTCGCGCAGGATACATGGGATTTCCTGACCAGCGAGGTGGACACGGTCTTCCACAACGGCGCGACCGTGAACTATCTCTTCAATTACGACCGCATGCGCGACGCCAACGTCTTGGGGACGAACGAGGCCTTGCGATTCGCCTTTGAAGGACGGCCGAAGGAGTTCAACTACGTTTCAACGACCTTTGTGTTCGGCTGGGCCGTCAAAAGCGTCCTGTGGGAGACCGACCAGAACCAGAATATGGAGCTGCTCGACTTCGGCTACAGCCAGACCAAGTGGGTGGCCGAACAGGTGGTGAGCGATGCCCGTGAAAAGAAACTCGCTACCCGCATCTTCCGGCCCGCGCTGGTGAGCCCGTCGGTTCTTGGCGGCGGCAACAACTTCGATATCGCCGTTCGCCTGGTCGCATTCATGGTGAATCACGGCATCGGTGTGGATGCTTTGAACCAGGTGAGTTTTGTTCCCGCCGATATCGTGGCCAACAATATCGTCGCGATTGCAACCAGCCGGGGAACGGCGAACCAGACCTACCATGTGACGCGGGACGACTATGCGAATATGTCGGATATCACGGATCTGATCACGAAGGCGACCGGCCGTCAGTTCGAAATCTTCAGCCTTCCCGATTTCGTTCCGGAGCTTATCCGCAGATGCCGCAAGGAAGATCTGCTCTTTCCGCTACTGGACTTCCTGGTGAGCTCCGTGGACAACATCTCGGCGATGGAGTTTAAACGCTACGATAGCTCCTCCTATCAGGCGGCTCGGGATGCTTCTGTGTGGGGTAAGGCCGATCCATCGCTTGAGGACACCGTCAACGGCATCCTGAAATTCATGCATCGCAAGGGGATCATCTCGGTCGCACCACGCCAGCAGGCCACCGCCGTCATTGCCGTTTAGAGGTCTGGCCTAGGACTTAGAAGAACGATGGATACACCTGCAACTTGTGCTGGCCGGCACCGAGGATCGCAGGTGTATCCGTCCGGCTGCTTCCCGGTCGAGATAACGCTCCTTCGAGGGTTCTCCCATCGTGAGGATCGCTACAGATCTGTCCTGGATGAATTATTGCTTCTGAAAGACAAGGGTCTCCGCCAGGCGCTGGCCGGTCTCGAGCGTAGCCTGGCTCGTGACGGTCAAGGTGCGCTCATCCGGCGAGGTTACCCATCTGTCCTTTTGCGTCACCTGATTGTCCCGTCGATAGATCGCCTCTACGGTGCGGGGGTCCACGAGGGTGAGCTGCACGGTATCGTTGCGGGAGTTCCTTAGATCGTTCTGCTTGCCGTCGAAGCGACCGGTGAAGCTGCCCTCGCCTGAAAAACGGATGCCGTCCCCGCCATCGGACTCAATTTTCAAAACCAAACCCTGGTGCAAGCGGGTTTTGCTCAGATCTTCGGTCCACTCCCCGGCAAACAGGTTGGCCGGTACCACGGCGCCGCCGGTGCGCTCCCACACGCTGACTTCGCTGGGCTTATTTGGGCTTGCGGTGCTGCTTGTCAGCTCCTTGCCATCTTTCGAGATCTCGTCGCGAACCGTCGCTACCAGGGTTCCGTCCCTGGTCTCCTTGACCTGAGAGGCGCGCTTGCTGATCCTGTGAAGCTCGATCCCGTTGAAGGCCGGATTGCCTGAGATCGATGTTCCATGTCCGTCAGAGCGCGCGGTGAAATCCAGACGGACCTCACCGGACATGACGAGATGCACGCCCTGCGGGACAGGGGTGATCAGCAGCCTGTCGGGAGGATCGAGAGCCGATTGCGCCGAAAGGAGCGTCCATGTCCCAATCCGCGGATCGGGGCTTGCTGGGAGGAGGGCGGCAGCCAGGGCGAGGACGGCGATGAGACGCATTGCGTGTTCTCCAGCGATGAAACGGAAGAATCGGTCCGCGGTGGAACGCGAAGACCGGTCGGAAACTGAAACCAATCAGGTAGATGCCGCGAAGAATAGGAAGGCGGCTTGGCCGGCTCGCTTGCTGTGCGCAAAATACGCTCGGCGGGTAACGCGACCTCCGTTCGAGAACGGAGAGCGTATGACATCATGCTCTTATGCATGTGCGCCGATCCTGGGTGGCTCTGGTAGTCCTGGTCGCCGTCCTCGCTCTGCTGCCGTTCTCGTTCCACACCGAGCGGCGGCTACAGACAGCAACTCGCGTCGAAGGCAGTCAAGCGGAGACGGTGAATCAGGAGTTGCGCGACGGTTTTCACTCCCCCTTTGTGGACCGCGTGGCTCTGGTCGTGCAGGGGCTTCCGCCGGCCGATTCAGAACAAGGTGGAAAGGCACTGGCCACCCTCGTGACGGCGCTCGGCAACGAGCGCGGCGTTTCCGGCGTTGTGTCCTACCGGGAGCTGCAGGACCCGATTTTCCTCGGCAAAGACGGTGGAACCTTTGTCTTCGTCGGACTCTCCTCAAACGACGGACCCGTGGAACAGACCGTGCCCAGGCTGCATACACTGGAACACGCTCTCGAAGATCAGTTGCGAGGCCAATACCCGGAGATCAAGCTCACCCTGACGGGCGAAACGCCGCTCAACTTCGACATACGCAAGGCCAGTGCCGACGATGTGCGACGCGGGGAAAGCCTGGTAATTCCCGTGACACTCGTCCTTCTGCTGCTGGCCTTCGGCAGCCTGGTCGCCGCGCTGATTCCTTTGGCGGTGGGCCAGGTTGCCATTGCCGCCACCTTGGCCATCGCCGGCTTTCTGGCTGGGCGCTTTCACCTCTCCATTCTCGTGCAGAATCTCGCCACCATGCTGGGTCTGGGTCTTGGGATCGACTACGCGCTGCTGATGGTGAGCCGCTTTCGCGAGGCGCTGGCGGCCGGGCACGATCGCCGGACCGCGTCGGACATGGCGGCGCGCCAGGCAGGCCGTACGCTGCTGCTCTCCGCATCCACGGTGGCCATCGGCTTCCTTGCACTGCTGATCGTTCCCATCAGTGAGATACGTTCGATCGGAGTCGCCGGATGTCTGGTGGCGGGCATGAGCGTGCTGATCACCAACACCCTTGTGCCGGTGACGCTATCCTGGCTCGGCCCCCGCATCGAGCTCGGCCGCATGCCGTTTGCCGCCAAGCTCGATGCCGAACGCAGCCTCCGCACAGGCGCCCGCTGGCGGCGCTGGGGAGCCCTCGTCGTGGCGCATCCCTGGCGCGCCATCCTACTGGCCGGTCTCCCCCTTGTCCTGCTCGCCTTCTACGCCACACGGCTCGACACGAGCGTCCCCCAGGGCGACTGGCTTCCCCCATCCGCGGAGTCGGTCCAGGCATTGCACGCCCTGGAACGCATGGATCGCGGCGGCATCGTGGAAACCCTGCGTGTCATGGTCGAGCTGCCGGAGTCGATCGCGGGTACCGACGCCGCCTGGAACGCCGTGGATCATCTTTCCAAGCGTCTTGCGAGTGACCCGCGGAGCCAGCGCGTGATCTCCATCACCACACTCGCGGCCGGCAACCGGTCTGCCCTTACGGACCTTTCTCGCGAGACCCGTCGCACGTTTCTCAGCGCCGATGGCCGCACGGCGCTGCTGGAGGTCCTGCCCGCGAGCGCCGTCTCCCTGCGGGAGCAGGTGAACTGGGTGCGAGAGCTTCGCCAGACCGGGGCGACGGCGCTTACCGGCACGCCGGGGTCCACGTTGCTCCTCGGCGGCATCCCCGCGCTGAATGCGGATTATCAGACCATCGTCGAGCGCAGCTTCCGTTCCGTGACGGCGCTGGTGGTGGGGGGAACGCTGCTGGCGCTTCTCTGCGGTTTCCGCTCTCTGGTTGCCCCCGTGAAGGCCATCGCGCTGAATCTGCTGTCGGTGATGGCCTCCTTCGGCGCGTTGGTGCTGGTCTTCCAGGACGGACACGGCAGCCGTCTGCTGGGCGTGCACGGCGCGACCGGCAGCATCTTTCCCCTCGTGCCGATCGTCACCTTCGCCATCGTCTTCGGCCTCAGCATGGATTACGAGGTCTTTCTGGTAGCACGCGTCCGGGAGGCCCGCAGGAGCGGCCTGAGCGAAACAGATGCCATCCTGGAAGGCATGGCGCGGACCGCGGGGTTGATCACCAGTGCCGCTGCCATCATGATCGCCGTCTTTGCGGCGTTTACCTTCGGTGATTTCCTGGTGGTGAAGATGATTGGCTTCACCCTGGCGGTGGCCGTGTTCATTGATGCCACGCTGGTCCGGATGGTGATCGGCCCGGCACTCCTGCGCGTGGCAGGCGACTGGAACTGGTGGCCCGGCGGACTCCCACAGACACACCCGGCGTCCACGACGGCCGAAGGCCATGCCTGATCACTTGCCATCGCTCGCAAAGAAACAGGGGCAGCACGCGCTCGCCTTCACCTGGGTCGCCGCTTATAAGTATGGACGATAATTAATAGTCACAGCGAGTTATTAAATTTCCTTCATCTCTGAGCTATGCCCTTCCAAGTTTAGAGCCTGACATGTAATCGGCAGATAGGAAAGAGTTGCAAATCGGCGCGTAAGGCTGCGCTGCCATTGCGCTTGCTCTCTTGTGGGTCAACACATGTACACCACGAGTTCCGCGCAGGAAACCTGTTCTTAGAATACTTTAATCTTTTCTGCGACAAAACTATCGATTTCAGCACGCCAGACCTGCCTGATCCAAAATTTCCGCCTCGAAGCGGAACGGTACAGCAGTTCCCTCCAACCAACCTCTAGTAAGCAATACCGATTACCTAAGACTTGTTTCCAGCTAGGATTCCTGAGCTAAGGTGAAGTTGTCGACCTACCACTCGGTTGCTATCAGATAGCAATCAGATCTCCAGGGCGATGTCGAGGTGCTTGGCCATGTTTCTAACAGACACTCAGCAGATGGGCCATGTTCCCGATCAGGTGATCGGTGCCCGCGATCCAAAGATGCACGGAGGACGCTCGGAACGGCTGCCGCCGTGGGTTGATCTGGGCTGCTTTGCCACGGCCATGGTCTGGGTTGTGCTCTCCTCTGGCGGAAGCGGACAGCACCTCAGTCTCGGAACCGTTATTTTGCTTCGCATTTCGGTCATCAATCTGCTGATCGCGCTGAGTTGCCTGGGTCTTTGGCGAGCCAGCCTCGGTCTGGTCGCGCTGCTGTCGCCCGAGCTGCGGTCCTCGGCAAAGCCTGTTTGGATCGCACTGATGCTCAAGTGGATCGTGTGCACCGGCATGGCCGCCCTGGTGCTCTGGCTGCGTCATCCCGAGCACGCCTTGGCTGCACCTGTCATGCAGTTCGCGTCGTTTTCCTTCATCTCCCTAGCCGGCTGCCGCCTGCTGCAGGCGCTCTTTGAGCACCGGATCTCGCCCGCGCTCCGGCTGGAGCGCAAGGTCCTGATTGTGGGCACGGGAGCCCGGGCGCTGGCGGTTGCGGAGGCCATTCAGGCCCATCCGCGCTGGCGATATCACCTGGTGGGCTTTGTCGACAACGAGCCGCAGTTTCACGGCCAGGCCGTGCTGGGCTCGCTGCACGATCTGGAAGGCGTGCTGATGGGCAGGGTGGTGGACGAGGTCATCATCGCGCTGCCCGTGAAGAGCAGGTACGACGAGATTCAAAAGGCCATCGCCGCCTGCGAACATGCGGGCATCCAGTCCGGCTATTCCATGGACTTCTTTTCAACCAAGGTGGCCAAACGCCGCTCCGCTCTTGAGCATGACGGCTCCGTGGTACTGCACATGGTGCACAACGACAGCCGCCGGCACCTGAAGCGCGCCCTGGATATCACCGGTGCCCTTGCCGGGCTCATCTTGCTGTCGCCGGTCTTATTGGCCGTCGCGCTGGCGGTAAAGCTCACCAGCAAAGGCCCGGTGCTGTTCCGTCAACCGCGGTACGGTCTGAACAAACGTACCTTTTCCATGCACAAATTCCGCAGCATGGTTCTCGATGCGGAGCAGCAACAGGCCAAGCTGGAGCACCTGAACGAGGCGGGCGGCCCTGTCTTCAAGATGCGCGCCGATCCGCGCATCACGACGGTCGGCCGATGGATTCGCAAGACCTCGCTCGATGAGTTGCCGCAGCTGTTCAATGTGCTGCGCGGGGATATGTCGCTGGTGGGACCGCGGCCCCTGCCGACACGCGATGTCAGCCGCTTTTCGGAAGCCTGGCTGATGCGCCGCTTCAGCGTGCGTCCCGGCCTTACCGGTCTATGGCAGGTCAGCGGCCGCAGCGACACGACCTTTGCCGACTGGATTCAGCTCGACCTGAAATATATCGACACCTGGAGCCTTGCGCTCGATATGCGAATTCTGGCGAGGACCTTTCCCGCGGTGCTGAAGCGTCAAGGCGCGGCATAACGATGACGGACCGACAACGATGGAACGACGATGACGGACAGGATGTTGCCGCCCGCCGATCCCCGGCAAACGAACGAGTGATGGAGAAAACAGTGGAACTGAACCTGCGCGATGAACAAAAAACCGTGTGGCTGCCGGCACCGTCCGAGATGGAAGCGGGCGGCCACGTTGAAACGACGTTGTCGCTGCGATCCATCGTCGAAGCGTGTTTCCGTCACAAGAGACAGTTCGTGCTGGTAGCGGCCTTGGTGGCCGCATTCACCGCCACGGCCCTGCTGCTGATCCCCAAACGCTACCAAGCCTCCATGCAGCTGGTTGTGCTGAATGCCCGGCAATACAACGTCGTCACCAGCGACGCGGATCAGCCGAATAAACAGCTGGCTGAGATTACAGACAACGATGTGAACTCGCAGGCCGAGCTGCTGCGCAGCCACGACGTCCTGGAGGCGGCCTTGAGCCAGCTCGGCTACGCGGGTGCCGGCACGGCGGCAAGGGATAAGGCGATAGAGGGGATCACGCAGCGGCTGGATGTCGCTCCCGTGCGGCAATCCGCGGTGATGAACGTCACCTATACCGATGCCTCCCCGGAAAAGGCCCGCCAAACCCTGCAGGCGATCGCCAACAGTTTCGTGGCGAAAGAGCTTGTCCTATTGCGGCCCTCCGTGGGTCGAGGGGTATTCGACGGCCTGGTCACCGATGCCGGGACCAAGCTCGCCGCCGCGCAGACCCGGTTTGCCGACTTCAAAGTCAGCCATGACATCGCCTCACTGGCGCAGGACGAAACCGGCCTGGTACAGCAGGTCCGCGAGGCCGGCACACAGTTCGATGCCCTGGGTTCGGAGCTGGCGGCGGAACGGCATCGTCTCCAAAGCACCGAGCAACAGCTGGGCAGACACCCTGAACGTATCGTCACGGTGACCAAGTCCGTGCCCAACGGACAAGCGGTGCAGGAGCTCAGCGCCAAGCTGGTGGAGCTGCAGAACAAGCGGACGGCCCTGTTGACCGGGTATCTGCCGACAGACCGCTTTGTGCAGGAGGTCGATCAACAGATCGCGACCACGCGCCAGGCACTCACGCAGCTCCAGGCCGCGAACGCCTCCGAGCAGACCACGGACGTCAACCCGCTGCATCAGGAGCTTGCCGCCGATCTCACGCGCTCCTCGATTGCGAGCGTCGCCCTGGCGGCAAAGCAGCAGGCCGTGGACGCGGAGCGCAAGGCCTATCTCGCCAGATTGAATCAGCTGGAGCAACACGGGGCGGAGTATGAAGGTCTGCAGCACGAGGTCGCCGAAGCGCAGACCAACTACGATACGGCCGTGCATAAGCGCGATGCGGGGGCGGTTGAAGACGCCCTGGACCGTGACCGCATCCTCAACGTCGCCTTTGCCGCCAAGCCCTCGGCCGATTCCGTGCCGATCCAGCCCAAGCCGAAACTGTACGTTGCGCTCGGTCTGTTCGCGGCGCTGTTCTTCGCCGTCGGCTCCTGCGCTGTGACCGAGATGAGCCGCGATACCGTATACACGCCTGCGGAGCTGGATGCGCTGACCGGCGTGATGACGGTGGCAACGGTGCCGCTCGGGCACCCCTCGAAGATCGGAAGCAGCCGCCCGGCTCGCTCCACGGAGCCCAAGGCGAACGGCGTGATGGACCCTGTGGAACCGGCGATGCAGGCCTACTTTGCAAGAAGCGCGAAAGGATAAACACCGTGACGACATTTCCATCGGAAACCCAAGCAACAGCAGCCGCGTCCCCTGCCTATCTGCAGATTCTCGGGCAGCTCGAGATCGCGCAAAAGGCCGCAAAAGGGGGTCGTCTGATCGGTCTGTGCGGATGCCGTGAGGGCGACGGCGCGAGCTTTGTCCTTAACGAGCTGGCCTGTAACTTGGCCCGGAGCAGCCGTAAGCGGGTGCTCCGCATCAACGCGATGCACCTGCTCGGTGCGGTAGGCGCGCCTTCGGCACGACTGCTCAACCTGTGCAGGGTCACCGAGGAGCCGGGAGTCTGGCAGCTGCAGCCCGGCGATGAGCCCGCCACGCCGCGGCCGGACGAAGACACGATGCTCGAAACCGCACTCAGTTCCCTGGCGACCCAGTTCCAGTTTGTCTTGCTGGATCTGGGAGCCGTTACCACCGCCGGTCAACTCTGGCATTTTGCACCGGTGCTGGACGATCTGCTCCTGGTGGTGGCGGCCGGAGAGACCAGGCGCTCCCAGATCACCTTCGCGCAACGCGTCATTGCGCAGGCACACGGCCGGTTGACCGGCTGCGTCCTGAACCGCAGAACCTATCCGCTCCCGCAGGCGCTGTTTCGGGCTCTTAACTAATGCTGCGCATCCCGCAGAGATTGGGACTACATTTATGAACCGCACCGCTGTTCTTCTTGTGATTTGTGGTTTTTTGGGAGCCGCCGCCGTGGCGCAGAACATCACCGAACCGACGCTGACGACGCGTGCGCGTTACAAGCTGCAAGCGGGAGACAGGTTCGATGTGGCCTTTCGCTATACGCCTGAGTTGAACCAGACTGTCACGGTGGAACCGGACGGCTTCGTGAATCTCACGGCGACCGGGGAGATGAAGGTGAGCGAGATGACCCTGGAGCAGGCGACCCAGCTCATTCAGCAGGCCGCCGCGGGGCATCTCCGCGATCCCAAGGTAAACCTTATGCTGAAGGACTATCACCACCCCTTCTACGTGGTGGCCGGGGAGGTGAAGCGGCCCGGCCGCTTCGATATGGAGACGCCCACGACCGCCTTCCAAGCGGTGCTGCTGGCCGGCGGCATGGAGGTTCCGGCGCGCACCTCGCAGGTGGTGGTCTTTCGCCGGATCAATGCGGAGAACGAGGAGGTGCGCGTGCTTGACCTGCACAGGATGGAAAAGACCAAGGACCTGGAACACGACCTGATGCTGGAGCCCGGCGACATGATCCTGGTGCCGCGTGACCGCATCGCCAAGTTCGATCGCATCATCAAGACCGCCAATCTCGGCTTATATCTCAACCCGGCAGACCTGGGACTCTAGACCTATGACACCGACACGCGTCGTTCACTACAACCACACGGGCGCCATCGCGGGAGCGGAAGGCGTCTTGCTGACCGCGCTCTATCACCTGCGGCACGGAGCTTCCCCGCAGGCCGTCTCGCCGCAGGCAGGCCCGCTGCACTCCATCCTGCTTTCGCCGGCAGGCCCATTGCAGGCCGAAGCGCAGCATATGGGGCTGGAGACCGCCGAATGCTACGCCCTGCAGGCGCGCTTCACGACCAATCCGCTCAGGCTGGGACGTTACGCGGCCTCGTTGGTCCGTTCGGTGCGGGCGCTCCGCGGGCGCTTCCAAGAGCTCGCGCCCGATGTGGTGCACGCCAACAGCGTGCGCGCCGGCCTGGTAGCCACCCTGGCCACCGTGGGCATGGGGGGGACACCCGTGGTCTGGCACGTGCATGACACCCTGCCCCGTCATCCCCTGTCGTGGGCTATCCGCCTGCTGGCCCGGATGTCGGATCGCACCTCGCAGATTGCCGTTTCGCAGGCAACGGCCAGCACCTTTGCCGGCCTGGTATGGAAGCATCGCCTGGCCGCGAAGACGGCCGTGCTCCACAATGCGATCGACCCCCTTATCGAGCAGATCGGCCCGGAGCATCGCGCCGCGCTGCGTCGTGAACTGAGCGGTGCGCTGGATGGCGAAGGCAAGGTGTTGATCGGCTGCATCGGCCAGATCTGCGCGCGCAAGAACCAGATCGGCATGGTCGAGATGTTCCAGGAGGTCCTCGCGCACGAGCCACAGGCAAGGCTGGTGATCGTGGGTACGGCGCTCTTCCCCCAGAACGAAGCGTATGAGCGGGCGCTGCGGGCACGGGTGGAAGAGCTTGGCCTCACAGAGCAGGTGCTGCTGCTGGGCAAGCGGAACGACGTGCCGGCTCTGCTCCAAACGCTGGACATGCTGGTACTGCCCTCGCACAGTGAGCCCTTCGCCATGATCCTGCTGGAAGCCGCGGCTCACGGACTTCCCATCGTGGCATTCCGCGTCGACGGCGTACCGGAGTTGATTGCCGACCGGCGCACCGGCTGGCTCGTGCCCGCGGGCGATGCGCTGCAGATGAGCCGCACCCTGGTATGGGCCGCGCGGCATCCGGAGCAGCGACGGCGCTTGGGCGAGGCCGCCCGTGAGGATCTGCAACACCGCCAAACCCCGGAGGACTTTGCCCTGCACCTGGCGGCCCTGCTGGAGCAGCGCAGAAATCCGAACTCTGCCGACGTCACGAGAGACTTCGACGGACAGCAGGAAGAGCAGACCCGCCTGGGAGACGCCGCATGACAAACATTGGAATCTTTCATGAGAACTTTGCGCAGAGCGGCGGGGCCGAGCGTGTGGCCGAGGCCATGGCCCGCATCTTTCCCGAGGCAGAGGTCCTGACGACGGTCACGGTGCAGAGCCGCTTGTCCAACTTTCTCCGTCAGCGCACCGTTCGCACCACCTGGATGCAGGCCTTGCCGCGACTCGACCGCTGGTATCGCTTCTATGTCGCCGCGTACCCCTTCGCGGTACGGTCGACCGCCACAAACCGTTACAGCTTCGTGCTGACAAGCTGCTTCGGCTTCGCCAAGGGGCTGCGCCGCGCGCAGCGTGCCCTGCACATTTGCTATTGCCACACGCCGCCGCGCTGGTTGTGGCGTGCGGACGACTATGCCGCCCGTGAGCGTTGGAACCCGGCGATCCGCCTGGCCCACAAGATGTTTACCCATGCCATCAAGAGCTGGGATCTGGTCGCCTCACAAAGCCCAGACCTCTTCGTGGCCAACTCCGAAGCGGTGCAGGAGCGGCTGTTCTGCTTTTACGGCCGCGATTCGATCGTGCTGCATCCGCCCATCGATTGCAGCCGTTTCAAGACCGCGGCGGAGATCGACGACGCGTATCTCGTGGTCTCACGGTTGGTGGGGTATAAGCGAATCGATCTCGCGATCGAGGCCTGCAACCGGCTCGGCCGCAACCTCAAGATCATCGGCGATGGTCCCGACCGCGCACGCCTTGAGAAGATGGCCGGGCCCACGGTAACGTTTCTCGGACGGCTGCCCGATGCCGAGGTGGAAGCGCACCTTGCCGAAGGCAAGGCGCTGCTCTTCCCAGGCGAAGAGGACTTCGGTCTGACACCGCTCGAGGCCAACGGCTCAGGCCGGCCAGTGATCGCGTATGGGGTGGGCGGTGCTCTGGAGACGGTCGTGGATGGCCGTACCGGCCTGCTCTTCCGCGAGCCCACGCCGGCGGCCCTCGCCGAGGCGATCCTGCGGTTCGAGGCCATGACATGGGACCCTGTCACGCTTCGCGAACACGCCGCGCGCTTTGACGAAAGCATCTTTGGTACGCGCTTGAAGGCCCTCGCGGTCTCGGCTCTGCGGGAACGCGGACTGACCGAAGCCATACAGGAAATCGAAAACGAAGCTCAACCCGGGATGCAAGCCGGGCCGCAACCCGAGCGCCAGGAAGTGGCCACGGCATGAGCGAAACGGTGCAGAAAGACGTGTTGGGCGTTCGAGAGGCATCGACCTTGCCCACAGCGTTGCCCGCCGCGGCACGCAGGCGTACGGCTCTCGCCGTTGCCAAAACCATCGGCAGCCGGCTCGGCTGGGTGGTGATGAGCGCGGCTACGGGCATGATCACCGCCCGCGCGCTCGGCCCCGCCGGCCGCGGGGCCTTGGCGGCCATGATCATGTGGCCTGTATTTCTGGCCGGAACGCTTACCTTCGGCCTCCCGAGCGCGCTGATCTTCTGCATTCGCAAGGGTACCCCTGCGACGCGCGGACGCCTGTTCAGCGCGGCCACTGTGCTGGGGCTGGGCATCGGCATCGTCTCGAGCCTCGGGGCCGTCTTCATCTTGCCGCATTGGCTGGCGGCGTACGGTCCGCAGGTTGTGCGCTGGACGCAGTGGCTGATGGCCTTCACGGTGGTGAGCATGCTCATGCTGATCTTTCGCGCCGCCTTTGAGGCTGTAGAGAAGTTCGGCACCTCCGCCAGCACATGGCTGCTGATTCCCGCTCAGGTCCTGGCGGGCCTCCTTGTCTTGCTGACGACCCATCACCTCACGGAGTTGAACGCGGCGCTCTGTTATGTGCTCGCCGGTGTTCCCGTGATCGCATGGATGTTTCTCCGGTTGCGTCGCGAGCTTGGCTGGGATCTGAGTGAGTTTGTTAGCTCTTCACGTCATCTATTGAGCTACGGTCTGCGTTCCTATGGCGTGGATCTTTGCGGTATGCTCGCGCAATCGGTAGACCAGGCGCTGGTCGTGGGCATGATCGGCGCCGCGGACATGGGCCGTTATGTGGTGGCGCTCAGCTTTTCGCGCATCCTGAACTCGGTGTATCAAGCCGCGGCGGCGGTGCTCTTTCCCAAATGCATCGGTCTTCCGTTACGCGGATCGCTGCTTTCGACTCTTCGCATTCTGGCGGCGACCACGACGGTGGCCCTGCCGGGGGCCGCCATCGTGTGGATCTTCGGCGCACATATCCTGCGCCTGCTGTATGGCCCGGATTATGTGCTCGCCACGGTTTTGCTGCAATTGCTCACGGCCGAGGCTGTTCTTTCCGGCATCAGCACCGTGCTGGCGCAGCCGTTCATGGCGATCGGCCGACCCGGCACGGTGACTGTCCTGCAAGCCTTCAGCCTGGGAGCGACCGTTCCGCTGTTGTTTTTGCTGGTCCCTCGCTTCGGCACCGAAGGCGCAGGTCTGGCCCTGCTTGGCTCCTCCGCGCTCCGCCTTGTGCTGGTCGCGATCCTCTATCTTCGCCTGCCTTCCAGGCTGTCGCTCTGGCAGAATGTGCGCGCGCTTGCCGGGGAGTTGTTTTCGGGCGTGCGGAGCCGGTTGCCTTCCGGTGCTCACCCGGTGGAGACCGCACGATGAGCGCGACGAGCACGACGCCTGTCCCATTGCCAGGCCGGGTTGCGGCCCCCGCGAGAAATCGCGGCGATCTCGCCTATACGGTCCGGCTCGTGCTGCCCTACCTGCTGGCCATTGCCCTTCTTTTAGAGGTCAAGCCTTCCCTGTTGCGCCTCTTGTTTCCCGCGGGGACGCTGGCTGTGGGATACCTTCTCCGCAAGCGCAACGAGAGCTATTTCATCTCCTTTCTGCTGTGGATTTATATGTTGACGCCGCTGCTGCGTCGGTTGGTCGACTGGCGCACCAGCTATGAGGAGCAGAGCGCCATCCTGCTCGCGCCTCTCTTGCTCACGCTTTTGCCCGCGATCGGGTTGCGCCGCCGTCTCGTCTCCGCTTCCCCCGTGCTTCGGCGTGCCGCCTTGTTCGCCCTGGGCGCGCTCATCTTCGGTGCAGGTGTAGGTCTGATTCAGCATCCTGGGGCAAGCGTGATTTTGGCTGCGCTCACCTGGACCGCACCGATCCTGCTCTGCGTCTATGCGGCGACCATTCGCGAACGCGGCATGCTTCCTGAGGTCGTGAAACGTACCTTCGTCTCCGGATTGATTGTGCTCTCCGTGTACGGCGTGGCACAGTTTGTCCTTGCGCCCGCGTGGGATGTGTACTGGTTGAAGGAGGTGAGCGCCAGCGAGATCGCTCCCAGCTTCGGGCTGCCGCACCCGTTTCAGATCCGGGTCTGGAGCACCATGAACTCCCCTGGGGCCCTCGCGCCTTTCTTGAGTGCCGCCATCCTGTGGATCATCGGTGCGGAAAACCTGCCGCCTTTGCTTGCCCAGATCCTCGGCTATATGGCTCTTCTGCTCACCCTGGTGCGCGGACTCTGGATTCAGACGGCCCTGGGCGTTGTTCTGCTGCTCGTGGTGTCCCGCTCGCGTACGCGGTTTCGTGTGCTTTTGTCCGTCGCCCTCTTTGTCGTGGCTGTGGCAATCGCGGTGCGCACCGTACCGCACGCCGACGTGATTACCCGCCGCTTCCAAAGCTTCACGTCGCTGCACGGTGACGAAAGCTATAACGAACGGCGCGAGATGTACCGCTACGTGGAAGGCGTGATCCTGACGAGTCCCATGGGTCACGGCCTCGATACCACCACCGATGTGCACGGTTATCCGCTCGACAGCAGTCTGCTCTCCCTGTTTTATGAGCTTGGCTGGCCTGGAGCGACGCTCTACCTCGTGGCTCTGGGCTCATTGCTGTTCACCATCCTCAAGGACACCTTTCAGTATCGGGCGATGGACTCCATGGCACGGTTTCGGAGAACCTCGGGCGTGGTGGCGCTTGCCGCTTCAACGCAAATGGCCAGCGGTGACATCATCTCTCGCCAGGGTGGCGTCGTGCTTTGGCTCGCACTCGGGTTGTGGGCAGCCGCCGCGCACGATCCGGCGCGCGCGCCGGATCGTGCGCGCAGGGCAGGAGCTCTGGGTGCCAATTTGCGTGCCAAGGGGCGCACGCGGGATACCGCTCAACTTGAAGGCACAAGCTCAGCGTAGAGCGTTTCGAGACGATCGATCACGCGATCCCACTGATACTCTTCCACCGCCAGACGGCGATTTTCCTTGCTCGCCTGCGCGCGCCGTTCGGCTGAGGAGAGAAAATGATCCAACGCCGCCGCGAGACCCTCACGATCCCCCACCCGCACCGGAGGGGAGGTCGGCTCCACAAGCAAGGACAACCCGCCCACCTGCGTACCGATCACCGGTTTGCCGCAGGCCATGGCTTCGAGAGCGGTCATGCCGAAGGCCTCGTAGTACGACGGCAAACAGTACACCGTTGCCGTCTGCATCACCTCCGCCACGCGGTCGCGCGGCACCTTGCCGAGAAACTCGATCCGATCCGCAACGGCGCTGCGGGCGGCTCTCGCTTTCAGGGCAGCTTCGCCCACACCACTGCCCGCAAACCGCAGTTTGCAATCAGGGTATTTGGACGCAATGCGCTCGAAGGCTTCCAGCAGCAGCCACGCGCCCTTCCTCTCGATCAGATTGGCGAGAAACAATACATTCAACTCGGACGGTTCGGCTTCCTGCGCGGGGCAAAAGACCTCCGTATCGATGCCGAACGGCAGCAGGCGGACTTTGGACGAGTTGCCATGCGTTTCAGGAATCAGCGGCAAGGTTGCAAGATTCGGCACAAGCACCATCGCCGCACGGCGGATCTGCGCGTGCAAAAGAGCGCGCCGGCATCGGCTAAAGGCGGTCCGCGGCAGCGGGAGTATGCCCGGGGCGGGCAAAGGACCTAGCACCATCGGCAGCCGGCAGCCGCTCAGGAGCGCGCTCATGCCCACCACAACCGGATTGAGTTGATGAATTAGATGGAACGGCACGGAACGCTGCAAACGACGCAGCAATCTGCGGACACGAACCGAATATTCCAATCGGTTCTGCATGGAGGGTTGCACCGTGGAAACCGCTGTTCTTGAGTGAATGGGATGCAGATGAACCGTTGGCGGCAGAACGCTCCTCACGCACATGACCGGCACGGCGACATGCAGCTCATGACCGCGTTCCCCCAATCGACGGATGTATTCAAAGGCCAGCAAGCCGTCTCCATGCGGCTCACAATCGGTTAGAAAGTGGGAGGGATGCGAGATAAAGATGCGCAGTGGACGCAAAACAGAGACTCCGGTCCGGAGCGCGGTACGCCCGGGAAAATTCTTCGTGGTGATCGTAAAGCTAAAGCGAGTTTCTTGAGTTACGTGCGTGCATTCACGAAGGTGCGAAAAGATTTATGAATGCACCTCAAGAAGGGTGAGGACGTCAGAGACCTGAAGCGTTGTGTCTTTCAACCGCTGGTTCTTTAGGGTGGTGGCGACAGTACCGCTGTCCTGCCAGACATGTACCGCGACCAGATTCATCGGACTGGCGAACTCCAGCGACACGGTCTCCGGCGTAACCGGCAAAGGCGTCTTCGCGTTCACGTCATAGGAAGGCTCCTCCACCCAAAGGGCGATGAGAAAGGTGCCATCGCGCTTCTCCAGCACAAGATGATGCAGATCGGGGTTGCCGCCGGTCAGAAGCCAAGGCAGCTTTTGCGCGGCATAAGCCGGTCCCGGATCGGCGATTAAATGCATAAATTGCTGAAGCGCCGTGTAGGCGGGTTTCGGTGTTCCGTCCGCATGCAATAAGCCGTAGGAACCGCCCGAAAACTGGTTGTCCACCAGCTCATACAGATACGTCCGCGTGATTGCTTGCAGGTACTGCTCCAGTATGAGACGCGGGGCGTAGCGGGCGATCGTGGCATCCGGAATGCTTTCGTTCATCGAAGAATCATCCCAATAGCCTGTCTCCGTCGTAATCAGCGGGGTCTTCGGCCAGCTCTGGCGGGCCGCGGCGATGGCGAAGGAAATGCTGCCGTAGCCCTGGGGGGTCCAGCCCGCTGTTCCAGGGTTTCGTCCGCCGGGATAGTTGTGAAGGTTTCCCGCATCGAACATGCCGCGTACGGTGCCGAGCTGAACATACGAATTGCCGGTACCAGAATACCAACTTTGGTTTACAAGACTCGGGCCGATCAAGGCCACACCCGTCATGGGATTTGAACCGTGTACGGCGTCACTCAAGAGCGGCAAAAAGGCTTGCAGTTTAGCGGCCCAATTCGGGTCGCCGCTGGCGTCGTATTCGTTCGGTCCCTCCAGGGCCTCCATGCCGGCCACGCGTGCGGGATAGGCCTTCATCAAGGCTTCACTCTGCCCGACGGAGGTGATGTAGTCGGCATGGATTCCCTGTGCGGCCAGCTGCTGATACTTCGTGTAGTACTCATTGGTGCCGTCGCCGAAATCGATCAGACCATCGCGTACATGGTGAATCCGGAGATCTTGCAGGGAGGACAAGATGAGTGGAAAATTTGTGCCATAGAGCGTCGCTGCATAGCTGAGGTGGAGATTCATGCCCACGGAATCCGCCAAGGCTTCGCTGCTCACGGCCTGCTCGCCGGCGGTTGGCGGCGAGGTGATTGTGACCGCGGTATGGGCTGGGGAGAGCGACCCGCTGCTCGCCTTGAGGGTGTAGGTGCCGGACGCGGCGAAGCTCCGATTTGCGAAAGCCGCCACACCGGCAACCGCTGCTTTGGTCGATATGTCGCTGAAAGCGTCTGAGGCCTGAAAGGTCACCGCGGCAAGCGATCTCGCGCAGAGCCTTCCCATCTCATCGACTATCTTCACGGCGACCGCAGATGTCAGGAGCGAGGTGGCGGCTGAGCCCGGTCCGGCTGCACCGGCGGCAGAAAGGCCGATGCCCGCATGACTGACCGGCTGTACGCCGCCACGGACCCGGCCTGCAAACGCCAGCGACGAACCGACAAGGCTAGGGATCGTGGGCAGTGGAAAGGGGTTAGCCCTGCAGCCGCACAGCAGGGAAAAAAGTACGGAGCCCGCAACGGGCCACACGCGCGCGCGTTGCATTCGGGTGCCAGAAAGAGGAATTTCGCTCCGATGCATACGTTTTTCCGTCAAGCACAAGCATGTATCGACCGAACGTCATAGGAAATTCCCAGAAAGGGCCATGGTCAGAACGTTCGGAGCACAGCTTCTAGCCCGACTGTAGCGTTTGGCCACACTGCCGCAAGGCAAACCAGTCCTATCCGCGAAAGCGCCGAGCCCAATTCACAATGCCAGCGATGCACATGCACGATGCCAGCCAAGCACATGCACGACCGTGCGGCCAACTACGTGGAAAGCTCTTTTACAACCGAAATCCCTTACAGATTTCTGGCGTTGCGTGGAGTTCTACGCTAAAGTACATGAAACTCCTTTACCGCCGTCTTCTTTCGCTTCCTGCCGTTCGGGAGCGCTCCCGTTCTTACGTGGTCCGGTACCGCGTCGGGACTTCGTACCCTCAAAGCAAGCCGGAGGTCGGATGATTGTTGGTCGCGTAGGGCGTCTTGGTTTCGTTGTACTTGCGGTTTCCGGGGCTTCCCTCCATGCCCAGAATGCGGTCTCCACCGGAGCCTTGACCGGCGTGGTGCACGACCCGGCGGGGCAGGTCATCGCACACGCCGCGGTGACAGCCACGGCTGAAGCGACGGGGGAGCGGCACAGCGCGAGCACGAACAACGCCGGCATTTATGCCTTTCCCGCATTGGGGGTCGGCACCTACAACATCACTGTTACCTCGCCCGGTTTCAAGACGGAGGCCCTCAGAGGCCTGGTTGTCGGCGTCGGTCACGAAACAGATGCGCCGGCAACCCTGGCGATCGGCGAGACCAGCGAAACCATCAGTGTGGACGGGGGTACGGCCTCCACGTTGAACCCCACCGATACGACCGTGGGAACCCTGGTGGAGCAGAACGTGGTCGAGGGTCTGCCGTTGAGTGGACGGCGATACACGGATCTTGTGCTGTTGACCCCGAATGTGACCACGGATGGACAGTTCGGGCATATCAGCTTCGCCGGCCAGTCGGGCGGGGATCTTTCGGGGTACAACAACACGGCCGGGGGTGCCTCCAACGCTAACGGGGCCAGCTCGTTCACGGTCGATGGAGCGGACTCCACCAGCTACTACTACGGAGACAATCGCGGTTTTACCCGCATCCCCTATGTCTTCGGCCTGCAGTCCGTGCAGGAGTTTCAGGTGCAGCCTAACGTGTACAACTCCGCCTATGGCGGCGCGGGCGCGGGCTTCATCAATACGGTCACGAAGTCCGGGACCAATCGCTGGCATGGGGACGCCTTCTACTACAACCGCAACTCCGGGACGGGCGCCAACGATGCCGTCGATAAGGCCGCGGGCAATCCCAAGCCGGTCAATGTGCTGCAGCAATTCGGCGCCGATCTCGGTGGTCCCCTCAGGAAGGACAAACTGTTCTTCTACTTCGACTACGAGCAGCAGCGGCACAAGGACCCGCTCTATGCCGTGAACCCGGCGCAGGCCGCCACGGATGAGACCACGTTCGGTGTTCCAGCCGGCGTCGCCCTGCCCGCGCCGAACGGCCATTATCCGGCGGCGGCGAGCATCTCGCAGGCCCAGGCCACGGCCGACCCGACCGATCCCGTATATCTCCAGGGCGTAGCTAACGCGTTGAATGTCATCCACTCGAACCTGGGCTCGCGGGCACGCCGCCGTGACGACTACGAGTTTCTTCCCAAAATCGATTGGCAGCTCGGGACCAAGGATCACCTCACGGCGCTTTACAACTACAACCACTTCCAATCACCGGGCGGGATCATCACTTTCAGCCCGGAGGCCTTCGGCGGTGACGAGTTGCTGGGCAACAACGGGGTTCGCGATCACGTGGGGCTCGTGCACTGGACACATATCCTGAAGCCGACCCTGGTCAACGATGCCTACGTCAGCTACGTGCGTGATGAACAGCTCTATAGCCCTTCCGGTCTCGCGGGTGCGGCGACGTCGCCGGAGATGATTCTCACTTCGCCGTCCACGCTGCTTCTGGGCAATGCCACCTTCTCCTATAACAACCTGCGTGAGTACCAGTGGCAGTTTGCAGATCATGTGAACTGGCAGCTCGGTAAACACCAGCTTGAATTCGGCTACGATCTGAATCACGATTCGATCGCCAACAACAATCCGGGCGCCTTTTACGGACAGTACATCTTTCTCAGTCCACAGGCGTTCGCTCTCGGCAAGTGGAACATCTTCGAGCAGACAGCCGGCGACCCGAAGTTCAACTTCAGCGACCCGTTCATGGGTTTTTATGCGAACGACACGGTCCGCGTCGCGCAGAAGCTGACCGTCTCCGCGGGTGTGCGTGAGGATTTCCAGATCTATCAAAACCCTGCCGGCAATCCCCTGCTGCCGTTTACGCAAAAATTTCACAACCAGTATGAGCGGGTCTCGCCCCGACTTGGCTTCTCCTACGGCCCGGCACCCACCACCGTGATCCGCGGCGGTATTGGGCTGTACTATGAGATTTTCGTCGGCGGCAATTACCAGAACTCGACGCAGGCCAACGGGGTCTCGCAGGCGCAGATCACGTTGACGGACTTCAGCACGGCCACGGTGCCTTCCACCCAGACACCCTCGTTCCCCACGGCGCTGCCGGGTACCTATGCGGGCTTCGGCGGCGCGACGAACATTGTCACCATCGCGAGCAACTACAAGACACCCTCGGTCATCAACTCCAGCCTGCAGATCGACCAGGAGGTGGCGTCGCACACTATCCTTACGATCGGCACCCTGTGGTCGCACGGCATGCACCTCACCTCGTCCACTGCCTACGATCTCAATCTGAAACCGCCGACGGGCTCCACCACCTACCTTCTGCCCAACGGCTCACAGGTCGTTCAGCCCAACCTGGATAGCTCGCTGCTTCAGGAGGGCCTGATTGCGCCGAACTTCGGCCAGATCAACGCCCTGATCAGCCCGGGCATCGATAACTACAACTCGCTGTTCATGCAGCTGAACCGGCAGATCACGCATGGGGCAAACTTCATCGTCTCGTACACCTGGTCCAAGAGCGAACAGAACGGCGTCGACTTTTATAACCAGTTCACCCTGAACAACACGCACAGCCTTTCCCTGCTGGACCAGCGCCACAGGCTCTCGGTGGCCGGGGTGTACGCACCGACAGCGCGCTTTGAGAACGGGTTCGGCCAGGCGTTGGCCGAACACTGGAAGGTAAGCCTGCTGGCACAGGCCAATGCAGGCCGTCCCTTCACCGGGGTTGTCGGCACATCGACGAATGGCAGCTCGCTCAATGACTCCGCCGCGTTGCAGGCTACCGCCAACACCGCGGCAGGTCTCGTCGGCGGCAACTCGCCCGGGTATGGCCTGGCGCCGGGCGATGGCCTGAACAGCTTTGTCGGGCCGTGGATCACGGAGATCGATCTTGGCGTGGAGCGCACGTTCCAGCTCACGGAGAAGCAGTCCGTCTCGCTCAAGGGACAGATCTTCAATGTGCTCAACTCCGCCAACTACTATGTCGAGGCCGGCAGCGGCATCAATCAGGTGCAATACAACGCGACCGGAGCCACCTGCGGTGACGGCAAGACTCTCAATCAAGTTTGCACGCTTACACCGAATAACGGCGTCGGCGGCTTCGGCACGCGAACCTCCATCTCACAGCCCAATCCCGCGCGGGTCGCACAGGTCTCCTTCAGTTACAACTTTTAGCTCCAGCCGGCGAACTTGACGATTCAACAACGATCCACTGACGACGTCATGCTCCGTGCCGCTCTAACACAAGGGAATGCCGTGCTGCCTGGGATTAGAATCGAGCTGTGCGAACTTGCGTTCCTGCTGCGAATCTTCTGCTGCCGCTGTTTCTGGCTTTGACGGGCTGCGGTAAGCCCTCTGTGGAGGTGGTCCCGTCCGTGACCACTGTCGGGCAGGCTACGCCGGTGGCCGTCCACGTACACGATCCGCACGGCATCAGCAAACTAACGGCCACCTTGACGCAGAACGGCAGCCGGTATCAGGCTTGGCAAAGTCCTGCTGCCTCCAAAAGCACGGACACCACCTTCACTTTCACCGTGGGTGCGAAGACGACGCCCCAGCTGCGCGATGGCTCGGCCCACCTCATCCTCGAAGCAGCGTCGGGTGGCCTGTTGCACGGCACCACGCATTGGGAGCGCGAGGTGAACGTGGTGACGCAACCGCCGCTCGTCAGCGCGGATGGTGACCAGCACTATCTGTATCTCGGCATGGCCGATCTCGCCACCCTGAACGTCACCGGCCCCTACACATCCGCGGGCGTCCATGTCGGCGACCAGACCTTTCGGGCCTGGCCGATGCCTAGCGGCAAGCCGGGCCTCTTCTCACTCTTCGCCTTTGCCTGGAATATGCCGCCCGGCACCACACCCCTGGTCTACGCGTCGGGCGGCGGCGGCAACGATGTGACGACGCCGCTGACGGTCGTCTTTCCCAAGAAAGAGCAGCCTGTTTATACCCAGCATCAAATCCAGGTCTCCGATCAGTTCATGCAAAAGGTTCTGGGCGAGCTTGATCCAAACGGCACGGGTGATGCCGTGGAGCGCTTTGTCAAAATCAACACCCAGATGCGCCAAGCCAACAACAAGACGCTCGCCGAGCTGCGCCTCAAGACCGCCGATCACTTCCTCTGGCATCAGCCCTTCACCCGCCAGTCGCACTCACAGGCTGAGGCCACCTTCGCCGACGTACGCAGCTACATTTATCACGGCAAGAAGATCGATCAGCAGGTGCACCTCGGCTACGATCTCGCCGTCACGCAGCATGTCGGTGTCGAGGCCTCGAACGACGGCCGCGTCGTCTGGGCTGCCCCGCTCGGCATTTACGGCAACTGCATCGTTGTGGACCATGGCTATGGCCTCCAGACCATCTATGGCCACATGAGCCGGATCGACGTTCACGAGGGCGACACGGTCAAGCGTAGTCAGATCATGGGACTGAGCGGCATGACCGGCATGGCGGGCGGCGACCATATTCATTTCGCCATGCAGCTCGACGGCGTCCAGATCGATCCTAAGGAGTGGTGGGATGCGCACTGGATTCAGGATCATGTTGCCCGACGCGTCGATCTGCCCGGCTTCGGCCAGTAGCCCACATTTGATTGTTGAAAGCTACGCGTGAAAGCCGGCTTTTTTGAAGGCGACCGCGACCTCCGGATTGCGCCCAAAGGTCTGCCAGACGAAGCCGGAGCGGAGATTTTCCGCCATCAGCACGCCGATGCCGAGATCGATGCCGAGCACGTCGGGGTCATACCAGTTCGCCGCCGGATGCAGGGCGTCGCAGAAGCCGTAACGGCCCCAGCCTCTGGCCCCGAAGTCGGCCTTCAAGGCACGCAGCATCTGCAGGCAGTCGGCGGGTAGAAACGCGAGCGAGCCGGCCGCCGCGCACGGTACCACCGAGCCGTCGATGTGCCCAAGGGCCGGCGGTCCACCCCATGCCTGGTATCCGGCCTCGGAGTCCGAAGCGGTGATTCCCCAGTAGCGACCCGAATACGGCGCGCCCAGGCTGAGACAGAACGCCTTGTGCGCCTGGGTCGCCGTAATCGAGTTCTCAAAGTAGTTCGCGTACGCATCGCGGCGGTGGCGAAAATCGAACCAGGCGTGGCTGAATTGATGCGTGAACAGCGGGTCGTTTCCGCTGAGATAGGTGAGGCCGTCGAAGGTGATCGTGGGCCGGCTCCAGGCCGTCCACACGCGCGCGTCGACAGGATATGTCGGCGACCCGAGCGCGAGCAGCGGGATCATCATCAGCTCGCAGTAGTGATTCCAGGTCGCTTTCAGAAAGCCCGACTCCGGGTGCCAGCCCATGGAGAACTCGTCGCCGCCATGCAGCATCCACGGCCAGTCGACGCGCTCGTAGATCCTCGTAGCCAGGCGCACAATCTCGGGCTCAGCCGCAAAATAGGCGCGTGCCGTGAGCACACCGCACAACAGCAACGCCGTGTCGATCGAGGAGACCTCGCTGCCCCGGAGCGCAACCCCAGTTTCGACATCGTTGAAGTGTGAAAAGAAACCGTGTTCGTTCGGCAGCACGTCCGCATGGAACCGCAGCGTGCGCGCGACCTGATCGCGAATAGCCGTGCGGTCCGCGTAGCCGCGACGGTGCGCAATGCTCAGCGCGGAGAGACCGAAGCCGGTCGCGGCGATGCTCGCATTGCGGCGTGGATCGCGGACGCCGGTCGTGTTGTCGGCGCGGGCGCGGTCCAGCACCTGGCCTGTGGCCGCGCCCGCCTGCTCCAGAAAATAGCGGCAGCCACGGCGCTCCAAGTCATCCAGAAACGCATCGTCTTCGGCCGAGAGCTTTGCGTTGCTCGTCAATGCCTGGCCCGGCTGTGCCCTTGCAGGGAGGCGTGACGCAGCGATAGCCGCCGCAAGCCACTGCGCCGCCTGCCGTCGCGTCGGCTTCATCGCGACACCACCAGCACCGCGATACCGTGCGCCGGCACGGTAAGCCGCAGATCGCCCTTGATCAGGTGCGTCCTCTCGGCGGGCGCCATCGCACCGGCGGCCTTCAGCGCGGCAATCTGCTCACGCGTCAGATCTCCCAGTGGCCGGCCCATGGCGTCAAAGGCTTTCAAGACATTGCCGTGATCGTCATCCACGCGCCACACCTCGACGCCCGCGTTCGCCGGCAGGTGATCCAGGTGCACATCAAAGGTTTTGGGCGGCACTGCAGGTCCGGAAGCCCTCGCGTAGCTCGCCCCCTCACCCGTGGGTGGGGCATAGTTCCACAGCGCCAGCACCAGCTTGCCGTCCACCGTCCGCGTAGCCAACGCCGACTCCGAGATCAGCGGCAGCCGTTCCGTACCCAATTTGTGCAGCGCGCGAAAGACGTTCAACGACGCCTTTGGAATGCCATCCGCGGCGATCAGGCCGAAGCCGCCGTAGAACGGTGTACGCACCACGCCCTGTTCTTCAAACACGTCTGAAAACGCCCAATAATCCATCGAGTCGACCAGCCCGTCGCAGAGGCGGATCGTATTGGCCAGCCAGGGCCCGATATAGGGTGAATCGGTCACGTTCGGTTCGTTTGCATAGCTCGCGTTGTATTCGGAAAAGATCAGCGGCAGCTGCGGCCGCGGCGAGGCTGCGATCTCATCATGCACCTTCTTGACCGAGCGATACACCATCGTCTCGCGCGAAATGTTCTCCGTGGTGCCGAAGACGTTGTCGGCCGTATCGTTGGCATACACATGCGTAGAGACGAAGTCCACCGGCACCTTTTCAGCCGCAACATGTACCAGAAAGGGTGTCACCCAGGCGGCCTGCGCGGTCGCCGGCCCACCCACCTGCAGGCGCGGGGAAACGGCCTTCAGCGCGCGCGCGGTGTGATCGTACAGTTCGAAGTAGGTGGCCTGCTTCGGAGTGCCGCCCCAGAAATCGAGATTCGGCTCATTCCATACCTCGAACTTCCAGGTGGCCACCTCCGCGATGCCGTAACGCGCAATCAGGTGACTCGCAAACGCGCGCATCATGTCATCCCACAGCCTGTAATCCTTAGGCGGAGACACCACGGGACGGTACCAGAACGGCTGCGTCAAATTGGGATCGGCAGCCATCCTGCGCGGCATGAAGCTGAGTTCGACGAACGGCTTTACCCCGGCGTCCAGCAGCCCGTCATAGATCTGGTCGATATAGGAAAAGTTATAAGCCGACGCATCGTTGGCGGCCTGTGCGGCCAGGCCGGGATTCTTGACCTGTCGATCCGGATCGTACAGTCCCACCTCATCCATGAAGATGCCGTGAAAACGAATGGACTGAAAGCCGGTAGCCTGCTTCACGGTACGCAGGTCCTCCCGATAGCTCTGCCGCAAGGCAAGAATGGCTCGCCCGGACCCAAAGGTCTGCTCCCAAAAATGCGGAAACGGCGTAGCCGCCGCACGCGCGTCCAGGACAAGCCGCTCCGGCTGCTGCGCCATGGAGGCAAGAGACAAAGAGGCGAGAGAAAAAGAGGCGAGAGAAAAACAAAGGAGGGCGGTGGCCGCCGCTCTCCAAAGAGTACGAAACTTCATGCGGACCTCATCGACGCGCTCATGTACCGACAGAACAGACGTCTCATCGTGCTCGAAAAACAGGGTGCCTGCAAGCGCAGGCACCCTGTCGATCTGTTTTTTAGAAGTTAAAGCGAGCCTGGAGGTTCACAATCCGACCCGCCAGCGCCGCCTGTTGTCCGTTGGTGCCGCTGACCACCTGACCGAAGTTCGCGTTCTGAATATTGGTGATGAGGGCTCCTTGATTCAGATTGGTTTCGTTGAACAAGTTGAAGGCATCGGCACGAATCTCCAAACCGGCACCCTCCCCCAGGCCGCGAATCTTCGGCAGACCGAAGTTTTTGGTGAGGGTCGCATCTACGTCCATATAACGAGGGCCAGTGAAGGTATTGCGGCTGACCCCGGGCGTTTGCGGCAAGGTATACGTCGTGCCCGCGGCAGTGGTATTGATGCCTGTGGCGGCCAATGCGAAATATGGCGCCGCGCTGGCGGTGAGGGCTGGAAAATTCAGGTTCGGCCGGCCGCTCTCATAGGCCGCATTGGAACGGACGCTGCCTGCGTTGCCGTTATACGCAGCCGGTCGCAGTGTGCTGTAGCCGCTGCTGCCGTAATAGAGACTGCTGCCCAGATTCTGCGTTGCTGTGAATGGGAAGCCGGTGTGCACGTTGTAGATGCCGCTCACGTTCCAGCCGTTGGCGACCAGGCGCGTCAGGTAGTTGCCGTGACTAAAGGTCGGCTGCCAAAGGCCATACAGTTTGAAGGCCTTGCCGAAGTCAAAGTCAGAACGGCCATAAGCGAGATTGGGGGCGTATGGATATGGGTCCTCGTAGTACGGTCCCGAGCCGGTATCCATGGAGCGCGAATAGTTGAACTCCGCGTCGAACTGCACGCCATGAGACATCTGGTGCTTGAGACCTATAAGGAGCGCATTATTATTCGAGTTACCCGTGTTGGCGTAGTAATCGATGTTATTCACTAATGGATTTTGCGCTTCGCTCAATGCAAATGCGTTTATGTAGAGTTGTGACTGCACGATCAAATGACGCGTGGTGGATCCGGTGTAGCCGATCGTGCCGACGAACTGGTGTCCAAGGTCGAGCTCCGTATCCAAGGAGAAGTGCTGCGTATAGATCGTGGGCTGTTTGGCCTGATAGGCCGTGATAGTCACGCCACCCGCAGTCGGCAGGTTGGCTGTGTTATAACCTCCCGTGGTGTTCGGGTTGGCGGGATAACCGAACAGGGTGTAGGAATTACTCGGAACGGCATATAAAATACTGGAACTGATTTGCGTGGGGCTACCGCTGATGAAGTTCACGTTATTGACAAAAGGCGGGTTGCCCCCGGAGTTGCCGGTGATGGCGATCTCGGTCTGGTTATAGTTCAGGCCGTAGCCGCCGCGAAAGACCGCCTTGCCTTTGAAGATGTCGGGGCTGAATGAGAAACCCAGCTGCGGTCCGAAGTTGCCCTTCTGCGCCTGCGTCAGATTGCCACCCGTCCTGACGTTAAGTCCAGTAAAGGTGCTTGCACCGGTACCCAGCTGTACGACACCGAGATTGTTTTCCTTCGACGAAAAGGGGCCGAAGTAGGAGTAGCGCAGGCCAAAGTTAACCGTGAGATTGGGACGAGCCTTCCAGTCATCCTGCCCGAAGAAGCCATACAGGTCTTCGCGATCGTCTTGGCGGTTTGTAGTGGGCGTGCCTGTCGCGGCGCTGAAGATACCGGCCTCGCTTCTGGGCGCGTCGTTCAGAAAGTCCCAGATGTTGTAGAAGTTATAGCTGGGACGCGCAGAACCGGTAGGGTTATTCAGATAGTACAGCCGTGTCACCTGGCCGCCGAACTTCACTGAGTGATTGCCGAAGATCTTCGTCGCTACGTCCTTATAATCGTAGCTGTGCTGGTTATAGTTCGAAGGCCCAGGTGCGCCGAAGTTCGTCAGCGAGATGCTGCCGATCTGCTGACCGTTCGTAGCAGCGGCGTCCACCTGATCGGTGGGCAGGCCGAAGGGCTCCTGCGGATTGCTCGTGACCTCGTTCCAGCGCCAACCGGAGTCGTTGGCACGCGCTTCATTCAAGAAGGTCGAGGAGAAGACGTGATTCCAGATGAGGGTGTACGCATCATTGACCTGCTGGTGGTGATAGAGGTTATACGCGCGCACCGAACCGTTGTAGTCGGTCGTGCTTTGCGGCACCCAGTAGATGGCAAAGGCCAGGTGATCTTTCTTGGTGACATCCGCATCAAGACGGCCGTTGTACTGGCGACCCACGAAGTCTGTTGGATTCAAGGTGTTGTAGTCGGCAATATCGGCTGTATTTGTCAGGCCGCCGCCCACGCCGGGGTTCGTGTTGTTCACAAAGCTGAGGTCCTGTTTACCGACCCCGGTGGTAAGCGGTGAGCCGATGTTCAGACCGCCGTTGACAGTGCGGCAGTTCGTGTTCTCGACGAGTCCGATATCGGCGCAGGTCTGCGCGATGGTCGAGGAGGCCGAGACGCCCGCGCCCGGGAAGGTCAGGAACTTTTGCGCGATCGGGCCGCCGGCCGTGCTCAGGGCGTCGAAGGCGGCGGTTTCGTACCATCCCGTGCTGGTCGCCTGCGTGTTGTTGCTGGAGGTCTCATAGGCAAAAAACGCGAACAGCTTGTTCTTCAGAATCGGTCCGCCGACCGATCCGCCGTATTGGTTCGAGTCCTGTGTATCGCGCAGCAGGCCACGGGATGCCGGACTGCCGGTTGCAAGAGACCCGGCCCCGTTGTAGCGCTGGTAGGCGTTCAGACCCGGACGGTCCGCGCGGAAGAACAGGCTGCCGTGGAACTGATTGGTGCCGGTCTTGGACGTGATCTGGATTTGCGCACCGGAGAAGCGGCCGTTTTCCGCGTCGTACTGGTTTGAGACGACTTTGAGGCTGCCGACCGAATCTTCCGTCGGCGTAATGGTGGAGGTGCCGCCCCACACGGCGGAGACGGTGCTGATGCCATCAATCTGAATGTTGTTGGTCTCGTACTGGCCACCGTTGGAGTTCGCCTGCGGACCGTTTTCCGTCTGAAAGATGCCGGAGCCGCTGCCGCCGGGGCCTTGCGTACCCGGCAGGTTGTTGGCTCCGCCGGCTGCCGCCTGCGAGCCGTCGCCGAAGACACCGGGTGCCAGTTGCACCAGCGAAAACACGTCGCGTCCGGCGGAGGGCAGATGCTGGATCTGGTTGGAATCCACCGTGCCGCTGATCGACGCGGTTTCCGTATCGAGCGGCGCTACTGTATCCCCGCTCACATCCACTGAGGTCGCCGTATCGCCAAGCACCATCTGCACGTTCACGGCGTTGGCCTGCTCCGGAATCAGCGTCACGCCATTCAGCACCTGCTGCTTGAAGCCGGCCGCCGTGACCTTCAAGTTGTAACGGTCCGGTGCCAGTGCGTTGAAGTTGTAGACGCCGCTGCCGTTGGCGGTCGCAACCTGGGCACGGCCGGTGTCCGTATCCGTCAAGGTCAGGGTGGCGCCGGGAACGACAGCACCGGTCGGGTCCGTGACGGTGCCTTGGATGGAGGCGCGGAACTGTCCGTAGGCCGCGGAGGCGGAGACGGAGACGGCGGCGAGCAGCGCCAGCCTGCGCGGCATGGTTCCGCCCGGGCGACGCCTCGGCTTGGAGAGTCTGGCGGAAAGAAAATGGTATGACATGAGGTCTCCTCGTCAATCGTTTGCCTAAAATAACGGTCCCTGCGCCGATTTAGGCAAGGGTTCACAACACCGTCTGCGCAAACGTTTGAGCCGTCCGCGACTATGCACGTATCGGGGAGCCGCTGTCAAGGGTAACCGAGGAACTTGTGTAACACTCGAAGCGTGAACGGGCAGCCTGAAAGCGGAAGGCGACCAAAATCGCGGGAGGGCCATGGGCCCGTGTCGCTGGCCACGCTGGCCGCCCACCTCGGCCTATCGCAGGCCGCTATCTCTCGTGTTTTGAACGGCGTACCGGCGGCGCAGTCGATTCCCCCGGTAACGCAGCAGCGCATCTTTGCCGCCGCCCACGAGTTCAACTACCGCCCCAACGTGCTTGCGCGCTCGCTCCGCCGCGGGCACTCCATGACGATAGGCGTGCTGGTGCCGGAGATCTCGGAGGGCTACGCGACCCTGGTGCTCGCCGGTCTGGAAAAAGGTCTGCTCGAGGCTGGATATGCCTTTTTCTTGTGCAGCCATCACCACCAGGCCGAGGTGGTCGGCCGATCGCAGACCATGCTCGTGGAACGTGCGGTCGACGGCCTGGTCGCCATCGACACGGCGCTCGTGCACCATGGGCAACTGCCGACGGTGACGGTCTCCTGCCCCGAAGGCACGGAAGGCACGGTGGACATTGTGCTCGATCACCGGCGCGGCGCGGAACTGGCCATGGAGCACCTCCACGCACTCGGGCATCGCAGGATCGCCGTGATCAAGGGTCAGCGGTTCAGCTCCGATACGGAGCGGCGTTGGGGGGCCATCCGGGAGGCAGCCGCGAGCCTGGGGCTTACGCTCGATTCCGTCGCTTGCCTTGAGGGAGACGCGCCGACCCATGAGCCGGGATACGAAGCCACCCGTCGCCTGCTCGCCGCCGCCCCGCCGTTTACGGCGCTCTTCGCGTTCAACGACGTATCCGCCATTGGGGCCATTCGCGCCCTGCGCGAGGCCGGCCTGCAGGTGCCGCGCGACATCTCCGTGGTGGGTTTTGACGATGTGCAGTCCGCCGCCTTTCAGAATCCAGCCCTGACCACCGTGCGGCAGCCGCTGCACACCATGGGGCTGCTTGCCGCACAGCAGATTGTTCGGTCCATCACCGGCGGCGATCCCTCGCGGGAGCCGCTGGTCGTGGAACCTGAACTCATTGTGCGCGAATCCACCTGCCCGATAGCCGGGCAGATCATCCAGAGCCCTCAAGGAACCGCGAGCCTGCCGTGGGCTGCGGAAGCGTAACCCGGTTCCGCTATTACAAGCGCGCAAAGCCGACATGATCTCCATGAACCAGGCCGATTCCGCGGCGCCCTCCCAGGGGCTTCGGCAACGTATGCAGAGGGGCATACTTTACCTTGGCTTCACGGTGACGGGACTCGCCTGTGTGCTGCCGGGCGTGCTGCTGCCGATGCTGTTGCGGGTGTGGGGCTGGGATGACCGGCACGGGGGACAGCTGTTCCTGCTGATTGCGGGTGGGTCCGCGCTCGGTCCGCTCACAGTCGGCCGACGACCGCAGCGCTCCGTGGTGGCCGGCTTTCTGCTGACCGCGTTCGCCGCGGCGGCGTGGTGCCGTCAGGGGATGCCGCCGGAGGTGTCGGGCGTCTTCTGGGGCGTTGGCCTAGGGATGGCCATGACCGGCATCAGCCTGCTGAGTCAAGACCGTCGCCAGGGCCGGGCCGGCGCGCTGCTGCGGCTGAACTTCCTGTGGGCCCTGGGAGCCTTTGCGTGCCCCCTGCTGGCTGGTTCCGTGCTTCGGGCCAGCTCGTTCTACGGTGTGCTCTGGGGAGCCGCGGCCCTGCTGGCGAGCCTGGGCCTTGCCATCCTGGTCGCGGTACCCTCCGCCGCGCTCCGGGCAGCGGAGGACAGATCGCCTTCCGGCCTGACGGCCTGGCGGCTAGCCTATTGGAATCCTCGCGGGATTCCCTATGGCCTATTCGCTGCCACTGCCCTGGCAACCGGCATCGAGGCCTCCGCCGGGGCGTGGTTGGCCACCTATGCCGACCGTTCAGCCCACATGCTGGACATCACGGTCGCCGCCCCGGGCTGTCTTTGGGCCGGCTTGCTCGCCAGCCGCGCCCTGAGCTGGCTGCCGCAGCGGCTGGCCGAACGCCTGGCCCTGCGCCGCGTCCCCGTTCGCGGCCTGCTCGTGACGGTGCTGCTGGCGGCGTTGGGGCTGCTGCTTCCCTTCCACAGCGCGACCCTGCTCGTCAGCAGTTTCGTCCTGGGGTTCGGTCTGGGGCCGCTGTATCCGGCGTTGCTGGCCAGGGTGCTCCAGTTCCGCCAGACCAGTCTGGTGTTCTTCGCCGCGGGTCTGGCCTCCGCCATCATGCCGTGGACCACCGGCGTGCTTTCAACAGAAACCGGCCTGCTGCGCATCGGTCTGCTGGTCCCGGCCTTGGGAGCGGCGATCGCGATCCTCAGCGTTTGGCAGATGCTTGGGACGTTCGAAGCTGAGGTTTGACCTGCGACAAAACGGCCTTGCTCCCGAAACGTTACCTGGTTCTTTTCGCATCGGCGAGACACCCGCCCCAGTTTCGTATCGCGTTCTCTGAATAGCGGACCAGCCTCGGCGCCCACGCGCAAGATGTGCTCTCCCGGCGAACAGGGTCAGAGCCGATGCCGCTTTGTGGTATTCCCATCCGGTCTGGCACACCTTACCTTGCCAGCATGTTGGCGTCGCTTCTGCTGCTTCTCTCCACTGCCGGCCAGCCGCCGGCTGCCGACCCGGTCGCCGAGTTAACCAAGGGTTCGGCCCTGTACAGGGTCTGCCGGGCCGAGCTCAGACTCATGGATCTGCCGTCCCTCGGCAGCGCCTCGCAGTCGGATCTGCTGAACGGCTCCTACTGCGTCGGCTACCTGAACGGCTTTGTGGCCAACCTCACGCGGCAGACGCCGATCTGCACGAACAGCGCTCCCGTGAGCTCGCTGGTGCGAGCGTATGTGGCCTATCTGGACAAACATCCCGATCTTCTCGCCGAAGACCGGCGCGTGGGCCTGGGTCTCGCCCTTGCGGACACGTTTCCCTGCCCGGCGGAAGAACATCCCACGGACCCCAGCCTTGAAAGGACCGGTGTGCTCCGCGCTGTCCGTTACCCTGACTAGCCCAGTATTAGCCCTAGTAACCCTGGGCGGGCCTGGCCGGGGTGGCGACGACCTCGCGGCCGCCGTAGACCGCGCGGTACACCTCACGGTTGCGCAGAATACTCTGCACGTAATCGCGCGTTTCGCTGTATGGGATCGACTCCACCCACTCCGGTATGTCTTTGTAGTCGCCGCTGGCGATCCACTGCCGCACCGGCGCATCGCCGGCGTTGTAGGCCGCCAGGGCATACTCGACCTGCCCGCCGTAACGATCAATATTTTCGCGCAGGTACGTCGTCCCAAGCCGCAGATTCTCAGAGGGATCGAAGAGCTGGTCGGCGCTGAAGTGCCGTTCGCCCTCTTTTTTCGCCAGCATCTTTCCGGTGGAAGGCAGCAGTTGCATCAGGCCGCAGGCGTTGGCCCGGCTCACCGCCCCGGGATTGAACTCGGACTCCTGCCGTATCAGAGAGGTGACCAGGTAGGGGTCCAGCCCTTGATTCTGCGCATCGGCGGAGAGCTGCTGCCAGTAGGGCCGTGGAAATACCAGCTGCCAGTACACGGTCGGCACCTCGGCCACCGGCAACGACGAGAACGGCACCTTGCTGCGCTTCATCGCCTGCAGCGCCCGGGCGTTTTCACCGAAGCTCTGGTAGATCTGCGCTTCGGCCAGCGCACCCCACTGGCCCGAGGTCGGGCTGAGCTGGATCTCGGGCCGGATATACTCATTCAGCGCGGCGTTGGCCAGCAGCCGCGCCTTGATCAGGTGCGGATCATCCTCCGGCAATGCATCGATCAGGTGCGGGTCCTCGACCGCGCGTACGGAGGCCAGCACCGGGGTGGGCTCCGCCGTCTCGCGATTGCCGAGCACAGCCAGCCGTTGCCGGCCGAGCATCGCATAGTAGCTGTTCACATATGCCGTGTTCAGCGCGCGGTAGTAGTTCAGCGCCTGCCCGAAGTTGCCTTCAACATCCTCATACAGCCGCCCGCGCCAATAAAGCGCTCCCGGAATCTCCTGGCCGCCGGGGTACAGCGTGATCTGTTCCTCGAACATCCGCGCGGCGTCCGCATTGTGGCGCAGCCGGTAGTTCAGCCATGCCGAGCGCCAGTGCGCACTGGGCGCGTAGACGCTATGCGGAAACCGCGTCACCAGCTCCATGTAGTTGGCGATGGCATGGGTCGGATCGCGTTTGATCAGATACATGTTCCCGCCGGAGTAAAGGGCCTCCTCCAGCCAGCGGCTGTTCGGATACTGCTGCGAGATCTGCGCCACCAGCGCATCGTGCTCGGCGGTGTTGCCCTCATTCCGCACCAGCTCCGCATCGAGGTACATCTTCAGCGCCGCCGTATCGTCGCTGGTAATCGGCAGATGCGCGACGTCGCTGCGCGTGATGCGCTTCAAACGCAGATCGCAGACCGCGGCATAGATCTCCAGCGCATCGCGGTCGGCCTGGGTCAGGGTCGCGTCGTTCTTCTCGAGCGCCCGATACTCGCCGGCTGCCTCGTTGTACTGCTTGGCATTGAACATGGCGTCGGCGTGCTGCTTGCGCTCGCCGGGTGTCAGGGCAAGGTTCATGGCCGCCAGCTGTGTCTTTGCATAGGCCGCCTCACCGCTCACCGGTTCACCCAGGTAAATGGCGCGGTACAGCGAACCGGCGGCCGCCGTATTGCCCGCGGCCTGGTACGCCCGCGCCAGGGCCGCGCGCAACTCCAAATGACCGCCCGTGGAGCTTCCCTCCAGCGGCTGCAGCACACGCAGGGCGGCAGAGGGATTGTTGGAGGCCAGGTAGGCGTTGGCCAGCATGACCGGAGCCTCCGGCACAAACAGGCTGTCCGGATACTTTTCGGCGAAGTGCTCCATCAGGGCGATGGCGTCGCCGGGCCGCCCGGCCGCAACCGCTGCCTGCGCGCCCAGGTAGTCGGCGTAATCGGCCAGCGCACTGCCGGCGCCGGCGGCGGTGTGAAACGCGCCTTCCGCGTCGCTGTAGCGGTGATCGAGCGCATAGGCATGTCCGACGGAAAGATCCGCCGCCGCCGCCGCCTCACCCGGATGGGCTGCGGCATACGCCAGCACGCCGTTATAGGAGGCCGCGCTGCGGCTCAACAGCAGCTGCTGCGCCATGGGACGCAGGGTCGCCGATGCGATAAAGGCGCTATTCAGCCGACGGCTCTCCGCGGTGGCGTGCGCCACCAGCGGGCGGCCGGTCGGCACGCCGCGTAACCCCTTCAGTGAAGTTCGCCGCAGCCCCGCACGGCTGCCCGAGCCGGTATGGCGATCCAGTGCGGCATGACCGTGTGCCCCGCCGTGTCCCGTCGCCGTCCCCCGGGCGACGACATGGTGCAGGCTGGCCGCCCCCTTGACGCGTACAGCCACGTGTTTGCGCGACTGAGCCCGGTCCAACGGCGAGAAGAGGCCTACGGCAACCAGCAGAATGAGGGCGTACCGGCTTTTCATCATGACGCTCCTGTCTTGAATCTACTGCGAACTTCCCCTTCTGTGTTTCCCCTTCCGTGACAGCAAAGTATCAGAACAGATACGGAAGGCTCACTGCCTGCCCATGCACTGTCCCGAGGACGGACACCGCCACCGGACGCGGCTCGCAGTACACTGGATATGACTATGGCGGCACATACAACCAATATCGCTGAACCCGAGGCACAGGCGGGGCTTGTTATGACCCCGGTTGTCGAGCCGCATCCGGATGTCGCGCTGGTTGAACGCGCCAAGGCCGGGGATACCGCGGCATTTGAGAAGCTCGTTCGCCAGTACGACCGGCAAATCTATAGGACCGCTCTGCACATCACGCAAAATCGCGAGGATGCCGAGGACATCACCCAGGATGTCTTCTTCAAGGCCTTCCAGAAACTCGAACAGTTCCAAGGCAATTCCAAGTTCTCCACCTGGCTGGTGCGTATCGCCGTGAATGAGAGCTTGATGCGGCTGCGCCGGCGCAAAACCTCGCGCACCGTCTCCATGGACCAGGACGTGGAGACCGAGGAGGGCGCGATTCCCCGCGATTTTGCCGAGTGGCGTCCCAATCCGGAACAGATCTTCTCGCAATCCGAGCTGGGCGACATCCTACGCAAAACGATCGCGGGTCTGCCCCCAGGTTTCCGCACCGTTTTTACCCTTCGGGACATCGAAAGTCTGTCAACGGAGGAGACGGCAGAGGCTCTCGGGTTGAGTATTCCTGCCGTCAAGTCAAGGCTCCTGCGTGCCCGCCTGCAACTGCGGGAGCGCCTCAGCCGCTACTTCCGGCAGAAGAAAGAGGGTTCGCAGTGAACTGCACGGAGTTTCTTGCCAAGCTGACCGACTACTTCGACGGGCAGATCGATCCCTCGCTTCTGGCTGAAGTCAAGGAACATATTGGGAGTTGCCATCACTGCGAGGTCGTGGTCAGTACCACGCAGCAGACCATCTCGATCTACCGTCACCAGGAGACGTATGAGTTTCCGGAAGAACTGGCTGACCGGCTCCGCGCGGCCGTGATGAAGCGCTGTTTCAGCCCCGGGCAGGTGCCTAGCACGAGCGCTGCCAGTTCCAACAAGCTGCCATCGCTCTAAGCGGCCTCCATGAACGGCACCAAGAGCCCTTAGCATCAAGGTCCTTTCTTCGTTTCCGTCGTGAATCTGCGGTTCCGGTTCTCCATGCAACCGGAGGCATCTTGGTTAGGACCTCTTCCCTCAATCCTGATCTGAATAGGTCATTCTCCCATCTGAGCGAAGGACCTGATTGTTTGCCGGAGGCGAGACGCCGGGGCGAACAATCAGGTCCTTTCCGTTCAGGGCGACAGAACAAGGCCCGTAGGCCTACTTCACCACCTGTTGAAACAGCGGCGAGGTGAGCAGGCTGGCAAACTGGCCATCGGACGAGTTGAAGTCCACCGTCAGGGTGCCCGAGTTCGAGTCGATGGTGGTCTCCTCGAGCGCCGACTTTTCAATCGGCGATCCACCGGATTTCCGCAAAATCATCACACCCTTCATCAGCGTAGCCGCTGTAGCCGCCGTGACCGAGTCCGACATCACCACCGCCATGTCAAATCGGACGCCGTTGCCGAAGTCCATGGTGTACCGTGCCGACTTCATACGGTTCTTCACCGTGTCGTAGTCGGCCAACTGCGCCGCCTCGCCCAGCACGCTGCGCATCATGGTCTGGGTGCCCTTCTGGTCCAGCAGACTCCACACCGACCGGGTATCCACGGCATTCATCTCGCCCATCATCTCGCCGTTCTGCAGGAAGTTGGCGGTAAGTCCATCGCGCGCATCCAGGGCCGCCTTGACGGCCGCCTGGTCACCGAAGACCATTGTGGTCTGATTCAGGAACGCGACGCTCATGCCGGACGCGCCCATCGGGTAAATGCTGTTGTTGCGGAGCGCGATCGGCTTGACCTTGTTCTTGGCGAAGTAGGCCATGATCGACTGCGTCTGAAACTGCCCCTGGGCCACGCCGATCACACGCGAGCCGCCCTCGCTGATGCGGAACGCCGCAAAGGCCAGCGTATCCGCATCCTGATCGACCTTCAGGCCGGAGGTCTTAAGCGCCGTCTCCAGGCGCTTGATCTCTGGAGGCAGAACGCGGTCCTTCAACTGCATGGCCGCCGGCGAGTTTTGCATGGTGCGGTAATCCACCACGATAATCTGCTGCACATCGCGCGGGATGGAGGAGCGCGCGTCGCCGCTCAACTGGGCCGCATGCGCCATCGACCCTATCCCCATCGCCGCCGTCACCCCGGCGCATACCCATCCGTGCTGCCAGCCCCTACCCATTGCTTCCTGCTCCCTCAACCCTGCCCCAAACGGCGCAAAGCCATTGTTTTCTAGTTTCCTGCCCACCGCAATGCCCCTTGCGGGCCGTCACGGCCAGGGCAGCGGTCTCGCCAGGCGTCGCTCCAGGATCTTTTGCTCCGGATCGAACCCTACCGTTTGACGTGTCCAGTCGGCATTCGGCTCGTGCGCCTTTTCGGGGATAAGCCCGATCAACTCCCCTTCGCCCATCTCCGCCCCGTGTTGGCGGGCGATCGCGCGCACCGCCGTGCACACGCGCGAAACCGGTGTGCGCTCAAAATCGGTGATATTCATGCTGACCTGCGCACGCCCATTGGCCAACACGCCCATCGCCTTCACGCCGGAAAGGCCGCCGTTGGCACCACGCACCTCCCGCGCGATCAGCCGCGCCAGGCTGATATCCAGTCCCTTGACCCGGTCTAGGGCCCCCTCTTGGCCGCGCTCGCCCGGGTCATCGGGGGCCCGATCGGCCAGATAGATGTTGTAGGCGATCAGAAATCGCCGCGCACCCACCGCACTGGCTCCGGCGCTCGGATGCAGGGCCGGTCCGCCGATGTCGGGCCGGCGTGCCGCATCGCGTACCGCATCCTTCAGCAGACCCTCAAACTGGCCGCGCCGCACATCTTCCAGGTTGACCCGGTCGGGCCGAGAGGCTGCGGCCTCATACAGGTACACCGGAATCCCGAAGCGTTGCGCGATCATCATCCCTGCCTGCCGGGCCAGCACGGCGCACTGCACCAGCGAGATATCGCGAACCGGGACAAACGGGATGACATCGGTCGCGCCGATGCGCGGATGCTCACCTCGCTGTTCGGTCAGGTCGATCAGCGAAGCGGCCTTACCCGCGGCGCGGACTGCCGCCTCCACCACCGCCTCCGGTTCGCCGGCCACGGTCACCACGCTGCGATTGTGGTCCCGGTCGGCCGACCAGTCGAGCAGAGAAACGCCGGGAACGTCCATCGCCCGCACGATCGCCCGCACGGTTTCGGGGTTCGTGCCCTCCGAAAAGTTCGGTACACATTCGACGATGGCGCTGGGCGAAAACATGAATCGTTTGGGTCTACTTCCACCAGCTGTAGCCGAGGCTGAACTGCACGCTGGCATTCACCCCAGGGTTGCGATCCCCCAGGCTGGCGCTGGAGATGTGCACGGCGTTCGCGCTGAGGTCCACCGACCGCCGAGGCTTGACGAAATAATGCACGCCCACGCCGCCCTGCGGGGTAAAGTTCCACACGCTGGTGTCCGCATTCGGGCCGGTCTCATTCACATCCTGCGGATTGGTATTCCCATAGCCGGGGTACTTGTGGTTGGTCCACAGCAGCCCCCCAGCGGCCTGCGCCCAGGGCATCCAGCGTTGGCCATGGGTGAAGTTCCAGCGCAGAATGATCGGCGTCACGGAGAGGCCTGTGTAGGTTCCGCCCGTGGTGAACGGTGCGCTGCAGGTGTTGGGGTTGACAGGCAGCACGCCATTTGAGGCAGGGCAGTTGATCCGCTGGAAGGTCGGCGTAAACGATTGCCAGTAGGGGAAGAACTCACCCGCGTACTCGAAATTGCCACGAAACAGGCCCGTTCCAAGCTCCGGGGTCAACACCTTGCCCACATGCACGCCGGCCAGCAAAAACCGGAAGTTGCTGCGGTTCTCCGTGACGCCCACGCCGCCCTGGAAGAGAGCGCCGAGCTCCAGAGGCATCTTCTTTGCCTCCTGGTGAACCGGCGACTCGCTCAGAGTGCCGTCGCGTTTCGCTGAGTCCAGCGGCAATGCAATATCCGGTGTTACAGATCCTGGGACAGCTTGCAGTATGAAATGACTCAGGCTGCCCTGAGTGAACGGGATCGTTGCCTCATGGATGGGTCGGAACGCCACAAGGGTTATATCGACGGCATAGTCCTGCGAAGGACCCGAAAAAGTAAACCGGCCTTGAGCGTCGGTTTTTACGTGGATCACCACGGCAGTTCCCGAGCTTACGGTAATGTTCGCCCCCGGGATGACAGCACCTGCCGCATCCACGACGACTCCCGTCAGCGCGGTTGACTGGTTCTGGGCTTTGCCCTGCCACGAGCAAGCAAGACCCGCGGCGAAGAGCGCGACAACAGCCCATTTGCTACTTTCATTTTGCAATCTTCCCTCACAGCGGAAGGCCGCCAGCGGAACTGGCGGCCCTCCGTTCAGCTTTCGGCGTAAATTAAGCCGAAGCCATCGCCTCATCCATCTCGAAGTTGGAATACACGTTCTGGGCGTCATCCAGATCTTCCAGGGTCTCCAGCAGCCGCATCATGGCATTGGCCTGGGTGCCTTCGAGCTTCTGGTAGATGGTCGGCAGCATGGTGACCTCGGAGCTTTCCGGCTGGATGCCGGCCTTCTTCAAGGCCGCAGCCACCGGATCATGGTCCTCAGGAGCCGTCGTGATCTCCCAATAATCACCATCGTCGCTCAAATCCTCGGCACCCGCGTCTAGAACGATTTCAGTCAGCTTGTCCTCGCTCGCGGCCTCCTTGGGAACCACAATCAGGCCCTTCTTCGTGAACATATAGCCGACCGAACCGGACTCGCCCAGATTGCCGCCGTTCTTGGAAAAGGCATGGCGAATTTCACTCACCGCGCGATTGCGATTGTCCGTGAGCACGTCGACGATCACCGCCACGCCGCCGGGACCGTAGCCTTCGTAAACGATCTCTTCGTAGCTTGCGCCTTCGATCTCACCCGTGCCGCGCTGAATGGCACGTTTGATGTTGTCCTGGGGCATGTTTTCTGCCTTGGCCGCCAGCACCGCCGTGCGCAGGCGCGGGTTGCCGTCCGGGTCGCCACCACCGCCCTTGGCGGCCACCATGATCTCTTTGATCAGGCGAGTGAAGATCTTGCCGCGCTTCGCATCGAGAGCGCCCTTTTTATGCTTGATTGTCGCCCATTTGGAGTGGCCGGACATGCTCGAAACCTCTGTGCTCGCTTGGAGACTCTTGCGAAATGATCGCTTCCCGCCACGGATACGTGCTCACGGCAGGGTGCGGTGACGGGCCTTATTTTAGCATGTGGCCGGGGCTGTTCTCCAGCGCTGCAGCCCGCCTTCCCCCAGGCGCTTACGGCGTCAGATCACCTCTGCCGCCAGCAGGTCGTCCATCGTCTCGCGGCGCCGTACCAGCCGCGCCGCCCCGCCCTCCACCAGCACCTCCGCCGGCCGGGCGCGGGTGTTGTAGTTCGAACTCAGGCTCATGCCGTAGGCCCCGGCATCGAGCACCGCCAGCAGATCCCCATCCGCCAGCGCCGGCAGCGCACGGTCGCGCGCCAAAAAATCGCCGCTTTCGCACACCGGCCCGACCAGGTCGGCAACGGTCGTCACGGCAGCCTCGCCTGCACGCTCCGCGACGGGCAAGACCTCATGGTGCGCGCCATACAGCGCCGGCCGGATCAGGTCGTTCATGGCCGCGTCGGCCACCACGAACCGCTTAGCCCCATTGGCTTTCGTGTACAGCACCCGCGTGAGCAAAATACCCGCCTGGGCGATCAAAAACCGACCGGGCTCCAGCAACAGGTGCAAATCCAGACCCCGCAGCAAGCCCCTGAGCGCCGCGGCGTACTCCGCCACGCGGGCTCCCGGATCAAAGGCCGCCTGCCCGTACTCGATGCCGAACCCGCCGCCGGCGTCGAGAAAACGAATCTCCAGCCCATCCGCGCGCAGCTCGCCGATGAGCGCGCACACGCGGCCCACCGCCTCGGCGAAGGGCGCAACCTCCCGGATCTGCGAGCCGATGTGCACACTCACCCCGGCCGGCTGTAAAAATTGCTGACCGCGCGCCCCCGCATAGATTGCCCGCGCACGTTCAATTCCGATGCCGAACTTGTGCTCGCGCAGCCCGGTGGAGATGTACGGGTGAGTTTCGACCGCCACATCCGGGTTCACCCGCAGCGCAAAGTGCGCGGGACGGCGGAGCGCCTCCGCGCGCGCGGCCAGGAGCGCCAGTTCGGCCTCACTTTCGACATTGAACAGCAAAATTCCGGCCTCGAGCGCCGCATCCAGCTCCCAAATCTGCTTGCCGACCCCCGAAAACACCACTCGCCCGAGCGCCTCCGGCGCGGCGCGGCGCACACGCTCCAACTCGCCTCCTGAAACGATGTCGAATCCACAACCGAGCCCGCCCAGCAGCCGCAGCAGGGCCAAGGAGGAGTTTGATTTCACGGCAAAACACACGGTGTGCGCCAACGCCGCGAAGTGCTCCTCGAACAGGCGCACCCGTGCGCGCAGATCGTCCGCCGAGTACACGTAGAGCGGGGTTCCGTGCGCCGCGGCCAGCTCATCCAGACGAACACCGGACAGGGTCAGCGTGCCCTGCTCATACCGCAGGGGGCGCGGAGAGGGAAAGCCCAGGGAAGGATCGCAAACCGCACGACTGGCAACCGCAGAGCTGGCGACCGGAGAACTGGGAGTAGGGACGCTCGCAATAACGACGCTGGGAGAGGAGAGACTCACACAGCCATGCTACCCGGGCCTGCCCCGGTTTGGGCCGGCAGCGCATATTGCGCGTTCGGCATCACGACCCAGGCCACGAGATAGGCGATCAACGGCACCCCGGCAAACAGGATCGACAGGGCCACCAGCAGGCGCACGATCGCCACATCCCAACCGTAGGCCAGCGCAAAGCCGGCGCACACCCCTGCGATCATCCGGCCCTCGCGCGGACGCACCAGACGCCTCGGCTGCATGGGAGGGAAACGCTCCTGAAAGCCGGGCGCGGCCAGCGCCGTCCCGCAGCTGCTGCAGAACTGAGCCTCTGCCGGGGATGTTCTTCCACACACCGTGCACGTCATAACCACCTCCACGCTTAAGACCATTCAGACGCTTCGCCAGAGAGATACGCAGGCGGCTCGCGAGTTGTTCCCATGGCTCACCTGCCCGCAAACGGCGTCCGCAGGTAGCGGCGCGCGGCCTCCGCCTGGGATTGATCTCCACCCCCCGCCAGCACGGCCTGATACAGGTGAACCGCCTCGGGCCGCTGGTGCAGTAAATCCTCCATCTCACCGGCGTCCAGCTCCGCCCGTTTGCGCAGCCAGTCGCTGCAGTTTGGCTGCGCCGCGGCCTGCGCGTAGTTCGCCGCCGCACCCGCGATGTCGTTATAACCGCGTTGCGTGTCGGCCAAGCCGAAGTATGCCAGCTGCAAACGCACATCCGCGAAGAAGTCGGGCTTGCCCGCGTCGGCAATCACCTGCCTGTAGGCCGCGATGGCCTCGAGACCATGCCCCTCATCTTTTAGCAGATTTGCCACCTCCAGGCGGAACAGATAATCGTGCGGGAACTGGGCGGCCAGCGCACGTTCCACCTCGAGCGCCTCCGGATAGCGGCCATCGTGCCGAAGGAACAACGACAGGATCGTGCGCGACTCCACGCCCGTCACCACACCGTGTGCCGCCGAGTCCCGCAGCAACTCCAAACCCCGGGGTTTGGAGCCGCCCACGCCCATGATGCCCACCATCAAGCGCACGAAGCGGGGCAGGCTGGCCACCGCGAAGAGCTGGATGCCGACGGCCATTTTGGCGTCCGCATACTGGGGATCGATCCTGAGCGCGGCCTCCGAGTCATTACGCGCCGCAAACCCCTGCCGCGCCGCGGGCGCAAAGGCATGATCCGCCAGCGTGATAAAGGCAGCGTGCATCCCGCGGGCATAGCCCCGCGCGAAGAGCATATTTTTGTCATTCGGGCTGGCTTTCAGACGTGCATCGCACAGCGCAACCGCTTTGTTGGTCAGGGTTTCAATCCCATCGCGTGTCTCTCGGGAGACAGGGGTCTCGCGTTTGCTCGAAAGAAAGCTGTCATGAGCGTAGTAGGTGGTGTCCAGCAGGTCCTGATGGTAGAGCTCGCGAAAGATGGCCGTCAGCAGGAGGTAATTCCAGGCCATCGGCTCGGCCGGATGCTGTTGCGAGACGGCTATGAAGATTTTGTAGGCGCCGTCGTAGTCAAGATTGTAGAAGTGCTCAAACCCTTGGCGCACGGCGGGATCGAGGTTTAGCGGATCGGTGTGCAGCGCCTCGGCACGTGCGTTTGCCTGCGCCCGCGCCGGGTAGGCGGCAGCGAGCAGCCAAAGACCCAGCAGAACCGCCAGCCCGCAGGTCAGAACCCTGTTCGTTCCTGTCTGCCGCACGGCTCCCGTATGCGCCACCGTTCGACCAAGCCGTGTTCGCAGCGCCACAAACGTCTCCATGGCCGCGATTAGACTACAAACTGGCCCCCAGCACATGCGGCCCCTTGCATTACGCCGTCTGCCGCTTCTCTCGACACCTCCATGACCCTAGACACCGTTCTTCCCTGCCTACTTCTTCTTATCGGCTGTCTCGCCTATATCTTTAGGCCCGAGACGAAAAATCTTTCCGCGCCCGTACGCGAGAAAACTCGCCTGGACTACCTGCGTGAGCGCAAGGACGTGATCTACGACAACCTGCGCGATCTGAATTTTGAGTTCCGTGCCGGCAAGTTCCCGGAGGGCGATTATGCGCGGCAGCGTGAGGAGCTCGAACACGAGGCCGCCCATGTACTCGCGGAGATGGAGGGTTTGGGCGGTTAAACCGGCGAATCATCATCGGCGGGTGAAAACTCCCGCAAAGAGCTCCGGGGCGGCCCCGCTCTCCTGACGTATTCTCAGAGGGTGTCGTCCATTCTTTCGCTTGCCCGCGTTCTTCGGCTGCTCCTGGTCTCTGCGGCTCTGGCCGTCTTCGGTGCCCTCGTCTTGGGCATACCGGGTTTTGTCGCCTCAGCCTGGGGCGCCGAGCCCATCACCGGCACGGTCACCAATAAGACCAACGGCAAACCGGCAGCCGGCGATCCCGTCGTCCTGATTCAGTTGCAGCAGGGCATGCAGGAGTCCACCCGCACCACCACGGACGCCCGCGGACATTTTTCGCTGCAGGTGCCCGATGACGGCATCCACCTGGTCCGTGTCACGCACGAGAAGGCCGCCTACTTCCAACCCGTGCAGCCCGATCAGCACAACGTCGCCGTCACCGTGTACGACGCCGCGCCCAGCGTCGAGGGCGTAAGCACAGGCGTCGAAGAGCTTCATATCGAGGCTACCCCCACCGAATTGCATGTCGTGGAGGTGCTGCAGGTCCTGAACGAGTCCAGTCCGCAGCGCACACAGTTCGGCCCGGACGGCTATGAGTTTTATCTCCCCAAAGGTTCGCTGATCGGCCGCACCGGCGCCATCACCCAGGGCGGTATGCCCGTGCAGACCCCCGCCGTGCCGCGTGCCGACCCCGGCCATTACAGCTTCCTGTTCCCGCTGCGTCCCGGTGAGACCCAGTTCGGCATCGCCTACACGATGCCCTACACCGGCTCCTACACCTTTACACCGCGGCTCACCTCGGCGGTGAAGACCTTTGCCGTGATCCTACCGACAGGTATGCAGATCAAGCCCGGCGCAGGCTCCCCGCTGGCGGTGCAGCCAGGTAAACCGGGCACCCAGACCCTGCTGGCACAGGGTTTGCCGGTCGGCCAGGGACCTGAGTTCACCGTCTCCGGCACGGGCACCATGCCCGAAGCGGCCGCCGGCAACAACAGCGGTGCCGGACCGAACGGGGCGGGACCGAACGCCAGCACCGCCAACCCCGGTGCCAATGGGGCACCCAACAGCGACGCCACGGCCCCTGCCGTCAGCAACTCTCCGCTGGCCGGCGGCCGCGGCCTGAATGAGCCGCTCGACGAGAGCGGCGACCGCGACCCGTGGGCCAAGTACAAGTGGTGGATTCTATCCGGCCTCGCACTGCTGCTGGCCGGCGGCGCGGGTATTTTGCTGCGTAAACCCGCCCCCGCTTCCGAGGTCCGGTCCAACGACCCAGATGCCGCCAGAACAGCCTCGCCTCAGCCACAGCCGGTCTTCTCGCATAGGGATTCCATGCTGACGGCCTTGAAAGAGGAGTTGTTTCTGCTGAAAACCGAGCGGCTGCAGCACCATATTCCGGAGAGTGAGTACCGGAGTGTGAAATCGGCGCTCGAACTCGTTCTGGGCCGGGTTCTTCGGCGGCAAAATGCGAATCCTGATTCTGTTCCGGCAAGTTTCGCGTCCACGGTGACGGCCGTCCGCGTGGACGAAGGGGAACCCGTGCAGACGGGATCGCGAGAGGCATGAAGACCGCGCTGCGCATGTTGCGGCTGATCCCCCTTGCGCTTTGGGTGGGGGGCATCGTGTTTTTTATCCTTGTGGCCGCGGTGGCCTTCAAGGTCCTGCCGTCGGTGCATGAGGCCGCGCTGGTTGTGCGGGGCAGCCTGCTGGCGCTGCACCGTCTCGGGCTGCTGGCGGGGGCGCTCTACCTGTTTTTCACGCTGGCTCTGCTGGCCACGCAACAGGACTCGCATCCGGCGCGCGCCGCGGAGATCGTGCTGGTGGTCGCCATGATGGCCTTAACCCTCTATTTGCAGCAATCCGTGCTACCCCACATGGAGACCGACCGGCTTACGCTGGGGGGCGATGTCTCCACGGCCCCAGCCGATGCGCCCGCCCGCATCCACTTTGACCGGCTGCATGTGCTGTCGACTCGGGTGGAGGGTGTGATCCTGGTGGAAGGCCTGTTGCTGCTCTGTTTAGCCCCGGTATACGGACGGGATCATGCGGACCGTTACGCGTGATTTGAAGAACATATGCATACGCGGTCACATCAGCCGATCGCCTTGGTTGTTGGTGCATCGGGCAGTGAGAAGTTACATCGTGCCGACAGCGTCCAACGAAGCCATACGGGCACCTCCGATGCGGAGTCCACGAACGATGAACATCTTAAGCTCAATCCCGCAGCATCGCTCAGACTTCCTCGGTGCTGTCAGACAGCCGGGTGCACTTATACAGCCTTTAAATCGTTTCCCGCGGTAACCGAGCAACCCAGGGTCTCAAGCCAATGCTGCACGACTCCCGTAAGCGCCTCGTTGACCTTGAGGCCCGCAACCAGCAGCAGGGGTCCGGCGAACAACTCGCCCGACACCGCTCGCAGAGCGACGCAGCGGTCTGCCCGATAGGTGCAGGAGGCCAGATCCGAGATGCTCAGCGCGGTGGTCGGCGTGCACAGAATCGTCTTCGGCGGAGCCATGCGGTCGATCAGACTGAAGATCTCCAGCTTGGACTCCAGCTCATCTGGAACGAAGTCGATGGCCAGGTCGGCGTCCCGCACCGCATCCTCCACGGTCAGGGCAAAGGTGAGCTGGGGGGAGTGCTCCGCCGGAGACGCGATCGAATGCGAGGAAGAGTGTGAGTCCAGTGCGCCCAGCTCCTCGCGTGCGCGCCGCAGCCTGGCCGGCATCACATCTTCCAGAATGGTGCGAAACCCGGCGCGGGCGCAGCGCAGTGCGAAGGCCCTGCCCTGGTCGCCCGCGCCGATCACCGCCACCGTGCGGATCGCGAAGATCGCGGCGGCAACGGGAGCCGTGCCGCCCGCTTCCGCCGGCGAGGCCGGCACCGCCGCCGATGTACCGGAGGCCACGGCTATTTGGCCTCGAGTGCGGCCAGGATGGAATCGTAGCTCGGTTCGGTGTTGCGGATGTACTCAGCCACACGCTTGCGCTCTTCCTCGGTCAGCACCGGCATAACGGACAGGATGCGGCGCAGGGTCACCGCAATGTCATCGACGTAGTTCATGGTGCGAATGGCTTCTCCAGACAGGGGCAAAGCATTTCTCCTTTGGTCCTCTTCAGTGTACCTGCGTCGCGGCTTTCACATCACCGATTCAGGTTAACGGCTTGCACCCTCTTCGACACGCAGATGCGCCTGGTCGGTCGGGCCACCCGGGATCACCCCTTGCATACCGACCTCCACCTTCTCCGGCCTGCCGTCGCGGTCGGTCATCTCTGCCAGGGCTGCCAGCTTCCGTGCAAAGTCGGGATGCAGCGCCTCCCGGGTGTAGCGCCAGGTCCAATTGCCCTCCGCCGCCGAGGGCCGGTTCATGCGCGCCTCGCTGCCCAGGTGCAGCACGTCCTGCAGGGGGAAGATACAGAGATTGGCCACCGAGGTTGCCGCCAGTTTGATCATCGTCCACACCACGTCGCCATCGTGATCGAGGGGCCGGGTGTAGATCTGCACGTGCTCGCGCTCGGCGGGGATGGTGTCCTCCCGCCACCAGCCCAGGGTCGTATTGTTGTCATGCGTGCCGGTGTAGACCACCGTGTTCGGCACATACCGGTGCGGCAGGTACAGGTGCCCGCCCCGTTCGGCAAAGCCGAACTGCAGGATGCGCATACCCGGCATGCCGAAGAACTCGCGCAGTTCATCCACCTCGGGGGTGATCAGGCCCAGATCCTCGGCCAGAAACGGCAGCTCGCCGAAGATATCCTTCAGGCGCAAAAACAGGGCGTGGCCCGGCGCTTTGACCCAGTGGCCGTTCATGGCGGTCTCTTCCTCCGCCCCGATGGACCAATACGCCTCGAAGCCACGGAAATGGTCCAGGCGCACACTGTCATAAAGTGTCAGCGCCCGGCGAAAGCGCGCAACCCACCAGTCGAACCCGTGCTCTTCCAGCAGCGACCACCGGTAAAGCGGATTGCCCCACCGCTGCCCCGTCTCAGAGAAGTAATCCGGAGGCACACCGGAAACGCGCGTCGGCCGGCGATGGTCATCCAGCTCGAAGATCTCCGGGTGGGTCCACACATCCGCGCTGTCGTAGGACACAAAGATGGCGACATCGCCCAGGATGCGCACGTTGTGCTTTGCACAGTAGGCCCGCAGCTCCGCCCACTGCTCCTGAAAGAAGAACTGCACCACCTGCTCGATGGCCAGCTCGCGTCCACTCTGGTTCATCAGGCCGCTGATCGCACCCTCGTCGCGGAAGGCATATTCTGTCGGCCACTCGATCCACAGCTTGTAGTCGAAGCGCCGGCGCAGCACGGCGTACAGCGCCCAATCCGTGAGCCAGGAGCTGTTTTCCTGCACAAACTGCTGAAAACGCGCCCGATCCGCCGGCTTCGCCCGATCGAGAAAGTGTGCCGCCGCCTCTTCGATGAGCGGCTGCTTTTTTTCCTGCGCCAAACCGAAATCACACGTCCCGTTGTGCCCGGGCAAGCCCTCGATGCGCCCCGGAGCGAGCCATCCCTGCTCCACCAGCTTTTCCAAGCTGATCAGCAAGGCATTTCCCGCAAACGCGGACAGTGCCGAATACGGCGAGCTGCCGTAACCGGTCGGGCTCAGGGGCAGCACCTGCCATAGCCGCTGTTTGGCGGCGACCAGAAAGTCGACAAACTCGTACGCCGCCGGACCGAAGTCCCCCACGCCTCCGTAAGAAGGCAGCGATGTGACATGCAACAGGACGCCGGACAGGCGCTCAACACTCATCGGATCTCCCGCAGGCGCGGCAGAACGGCAGCCACCCCTGCCCCTAGGACGTCCCCCCGGGGAAACGGGATGCAACGTCTCGCGACGAAGCATCCCGTGGGTTCACTCCCTGGCTGTTCCGCGACTCAGCTGCCCAGCGGCAATCCGGTCGGCTTGCGGCTGTACACGATCGCCTGGGCGCGCTGGTACTGGTCCATCAGCGTCCCCGCGAAGACGTTGAAGACCTCCTGCCGTTGCCCGTCAATCATCTTGTCGCGTGTCGCCGGCAGGTGCTGTGCGATGTCGTCCGCACTTGGCTGCTGGCGGTCGAGCAGTTGTGCCACAATGCCGTTCGGCCCCAGATTCAGCGGACCGGAGATCCCGTTGGCCGGCAGCGAGAAGATCGCGGCAGCCTCCCCGCTGAGAGCTCCCAGGTCGGCGACCTGGCCGTCCCGGCCGACGAGGTCGCTGCTCTTCACAGGCACACTCATCTCCGCCGCCGCCTTGTGAAGGTCGCCACGCTGCTTGGCCAGGTCATCCAGCTTTTTGAGCTCGGAGTTCAACAGCGCCGGAGCCTTGTCTTCACGATAATCGTCCAGCACATGGCTCTTCCAATCGGAAAAGGCCGGCGCATGCGCTGCCTTCACGTCCGCGACCTGGAAGATGGCATATCCCTCGCCGGTCGAGACCGCCTGCGGCGCCGCGCTCTTGGTCGTGGCGAAGGCAGCCGTCAGCAGACCGGCAGAGTCCGGTAGGCTGGCCACCGTACCATTGCGGCCGAGGAAGTCAGTCGTGGTCAAGGGCACACTGTGCGCCTTTGAAGTCGCGTCCATGCCCTTGCTTTTGGCCTCGGCCGCCAGTTGGTTTGAGAAGGTGCTCTGTGCCTGCGCAAACTTCTGCGCCGAAAGTTTGCCCGCAATCTCATCCCTCACCTCAGCCAGACCCTTGGTGTGCGCGGTCTGCTTTTCTTCGGTCTGGATGATGTGGTATCCAAACTGCGAGCGCACGGCACCGGAGGTCTGCCCCGGGCTGAGCGCCATTGCCGCCTTGGCGTAGGCAGGGTCCAGGCTGCTCGTGGGAATCATCGGCAGTTCCCCGCCCTGCGCCTTGCTGCCCGGGTCGTCCGAGTTGGTCTTCGCCAGCTCACCCAAGCTGGCCCCGCCCGCGATCTGCTTCAGCAGCGCCTCGGCCTTGGCCTTCGCCGCCGCGTCCGTCTTGGCGTCGGCACCCTTGGGCACCGTGATCAGGATGTGCCGGGTCTTGACCTCTTCAGGTACCTGATAGTCCGCGGTGTGGGCGCCGTAGTACGCCTGAACGTCTCCGTCGCTCACCTTCGGCACGCCGCCGGGCAGATTGGAAGCATCCACCGCGAAAAACTGGATCTTGCGCTCCTCCGGCACCGCCGTTGCGTACTTCGCGCCGTTGCCCTTGAAGTAGGTTTCAAGTTCGGCGTCCGTCGGATTGATGTTTTTCTTTACATCCGCGGTCGAAATGACCGCGTAGTCGAACTTCACCTTCTCGCCCTGCTTCAGGTAGGCCGTGCGTGCCGCTGCCTCCGAGACGGTTACGCCGCCCGTGACCAGGGCCTCCAGGCGCTGCAGCTCCAGATCCTGCTTGACCTCGGTCTCAAACTGCACCACCGAGATACCGAAAAACTGCTGCACAAAATCCTGATACTTCTCTGTGCCCATGAACTGCCCGCCCGGAAACAGGTACTGGCTCAGCGGACCGGTTTGCAACTCGCGGCGCAGATCGTCGTTGGAGACCTGCAGACCCAGATGGTCGGCCTCGCGCACCAGCACGGCACGCTCCACCTGCTGCTGCCCGGCACGCGCCAGGATGTACGGCAGGTAGAATTCCGGCATCTGCTGCTGCTTCAGCTGCGCCCGCGCCGTGTTTTCCACCTCGGCGTTGGTGATGGAAGTCGAGTCGCCGGAGAGGCGGCCCAGCAGGCCGGGCGCGCGCACCGTCGCATAAACCGTGCTGTTATTGGCCGTGCCGTTGTCAAAGATGCCCGGCACCAGTGTGACTACCATCGCCAGAATGGCAAACCCGATCACAACACCGAAGATCACCTTGGTCGCGCGGCTGTCCTTCTGAAACAAACGAATCATGGGGGAGTGAGCCCTCTTCCTGCGCGGAGCCTCTGAGGGCAAGTCCGCATCAACGCTCGACCAAGGGATCGAATGCAGACGCTAGAGGCGCCTACGTTCCTTTGGGTAGCTCCGAAGAGTATAAATCAAGGACTCTTCGTTCTCCGGGTGGCTCTGCTCGCGCCGCCCGGCAGCCCGGATGTAGCGAGATTTGTCATCCCGCAGCGTAGCTGTATTTTGTCTCCCGCAGCATAGCGCGTTTTGTCTCCCACAGCGTTTTGTGATCCCGCAGCGTTTTCTAATACCGCAGCGTAGCGCGTTTTATCGTCCCGTAGCGTTCTGTCATCCCGTAGCGTAGCGGAGAGATCTGCTTCCCCGGCCCTGGCAGGCATCACGCAGGAGAACAGATCCCTTCACTTCGTACGGAATGACAACCCTAAATATCAGATCCAGACATTTAGGTCCAGGCATCCCGGACCTTAGTACGGGTACGGGTAGCCTGGGGTTGGCGGATACGGATAGCGACGGCGTACCACGGGCTGCGCGCCCTGGCCCGGCCCGGCCGCGTAGGCCAAACGCTGCATCTCCTGCTCGGACACAGTCTTCAACGCGACCGGCTGCGCCAGATGGAAGCTCAACACAGCCTCCGGCGGCACGATCACACGTCCACCGCCCGAGGCCGCCGATCCGGCCACGCCCGCACCGGCACCCACCCCGGCACCGATCGCCGCACCCGCGCCACCGCCGGCGACCCCGCCGATGATGGCCCCCAGCGCGCCCAGGCCGACCGCGCTGTTCACCGTCCGCGCGGTTTTGCTGCCGCCCTCGCGCTGCCAGATGTCGGAGACCACGGGGTAGCTCACGCCGCCCAGCAATACGCTGTTGATCTCAAGCGAAAGCTCGCCTTCCCCCTTGAGCGCTCCGGCCTTTTTCGAATCGATGACCACACCCTGCACGGAGGCCCCGCGCGGAATGGCGATCTGCCCTTCCGCGGCTACATCGCTCAGCACGGTACCGTCAAACGGCGTGCCGACGGTGATGTGATTGGAGTCGAGCCCGCGGTTGATGCGCACCCGCAGCAAAGCCCCTGGAGCCACGGTGACGGGGACCCCGCCCTCCTGTCCACCTTGGGGCGCATAGGCCCCCTGCGGCTGCCCATACCCGGGCTGCTGCGGGTAACCCTGCGGCGGATAGTTCTGCTGGGGATAGCCCCCCTGGCCATAGCCGTTGGGCGGAGCGCCGTTGTTGTATCCCGGCTGCTGGCCATACGGCTGCTGGGACGGATAACCGCCCTGGCCCTGCTGTGGATAGGGCTGCCCCGCACCCTGTTGTTGGTAACCCTGCTGCGGATTCCCCTGCTGTGGGTAGCCCTGCTGTGGGTAGCCCTGTTGTGGGTAGCCCTGCTGCTGCGGCGGCGCACCCTGGGCATTGCCGGCGTCCGGTTGGCCATACGCGGTCGCACCGTTGGCATAACCCGGCGGCGGATTGCCGCCGGCATTGCCGCCGTACCCTGCGCCGTTCCCCTGGTAAGGCGTTGCCGGCTGAGCCGGAGCCGCCGGGGCATAGGAGCCATCCGACTGCAGCACCGGTTGCGCCCCGGCATCCGGTGCGGTCTGCGCCTCCGCTGCCGCCGGAGTCGCTCCCAGGGTCAGCTCATCCACCACCTTCTTGACGCCGGAGGCGCGCGCCACCAGGTTCTCCGCCCGTGTCCGCATCGCCTCGGTCTGCACATTACCGCTCAGCGTCACCACGCCGTACACGGTCGAAGACTGGATATTTTGTGTCGAAAGCTCCGGTGCCGCAGCCAGCGCCTTCAGCACATTCGCCTCAATCTGTGCATCCGGCGTTCCATTGGCTGTGCTTATTCCGTTGGCTGTGTTTATTTCGTTGGCTACGCTTGTTCCATTGGCCCCGTTCGCGCCCTGAGCCATCGCGCCCGAACCCGAACCCAGACCTGGGACCAGTACCAGGGTCAACCCACCCAGCAGCATCGCCCTTCCTTTGCTAAGACCATGCTTGCTTATCGCCATACCACACCGCTCCTCGCCGAATCTGCCCTCTCCGCCGGTGGCGGAGGACCGAGTCTGACATATGTCAAAGACGCACTTGCCGGCAGAAAGTTCCGCTCCTCGGCAGCATCTCCTGATGCGCCCGCACAGGCGCCGGCTGCGCCCCGTCGGAAGCAGGTGGTTGCAGCAGACAATGGCCCCGCGCGCCTGCATCGATCCCAGCGTGCCTGCATCAATCTAAGTAGCCCACCTAAGCTATCCACGATATTTTTGCTGCCTGCTGCCTACGGTGCTTCAGCTGCCAGCCCATGCCATGTTCCAGCCAAGCTGGCAACATCCTCTCCAGCGGAGACTCTCTCCAGCGGAAGCGACAGAACGATACGTTTGCATTGATGTCAATCACCCTATGTCCAGCACCCACCGTGGGAACCGCTCAGCAGCCTTGACGAAACCCTTATTGCTGCCTATAGTTGGAAGTGCGGGGTGGAGCAGCCCGGTAGCTCGTTGGGCTCATAACCCAAAGGTCGTAGGTTCAAATCCTACCCCCGCAACCAATCAAATCAAGCAGTTACGAGAAACGAAAAACCCAATTAAGTCCCCATTATCCCCCAATCGGAAATGGCCACTGAATCAGCCCTTCTACCGAAGGGCTGTTGTGCTTAACAACTCCTTTCTCGATTCCATCGATTCGCCGAATGCCAGCCCAACGACCTGGCTGTTGGCTTTGCGCTTGGAGTCGTTCATTGCCCGTCCATAGATGTTCATCGTCGTCTGGATGGAGGCGTGTCGCATCAGCTCCTGTTGCACCTTCATTGGAGCGCCTGTCTCGTCCAGCCACGAACGGTAGGTGTGGCGGAACGTATGCCACCCAATCCCGTCCGGCAGGCCGATGAGTTCGGCAACCCGGTGGAGTTGATGCTTCTTGAGGCTTTCCTGGTGGAAGGGTTTCCCGGTCTGCGGATTGGCGAAGACCCAATCTGCATCGCTGGAATATGCGCTGAAGGTCCGCCATTCCAACAGCAGTCCTTCAAGACGCGGATCGAGCGGAACGTAGTCCTTTGAATATTCCGTCTTCACCGCAT
>CAXTBJ010000009.1:73273-75475 GCA_964242585.1 uncultured Bryocella sp. | reverse complement strand
CATGCGCCCTATAAACCCTCATAGCGTTAGCCGGCGACATGTCCTGCTTGAGGAGAATGCCTGCGGAGATCCCCGGAGATCGAGGAACTTCTCTTTCAAGAGTTCGCTCAATTCTTCCGCTCCACCCTATAGATCACCGTGATGGGGATTCACTGTGACAATCGCGCGTCCATCTGCTGCGACAACAGCGTCAAGGCTCTTGTGCAAACCGCTGAGGGTTTTCGCGTACAGGCTCGATGATTGGGCGGAAGTTGGCTTTTGCGAGAAGGGGTGCCATCTCGCGGACGGTGATCAGTTCGTATTGTTTGCCACGAAAGTAGGCGATGATGCATGCGTTTAAGCCCATCCGATCGCATGATGCAAGGGGGTGTTCACGGCTGAGACAAGGCGATAATGATCGATCTTCCGTAATGGCACAGATAATGCCGCTGTTTGAAGAGAAGGTGGTAGTTGTGCAACCAGGCTAGACAGAGGCAGAAGATTCCGAATCATTTTCAGAGTCCGCACCATCCCACCGTGCGCCGCGCAAGGCTCAAGCTGCACAAAATGATCCCGTAGCATACGGCTCAGTTCTGTATTCGGTACAGAAGGAAGGCGGATGCTTTGTGCTTCGAGGATTATTCTCGCTTCTTGCGTGGAATCGAAGATAGCGGCAGGAGAGGTTTGCTCGGACTGGTCCGCCGCCTCGCGCACGGTTGAGATGTTACCCCTACGTTCAAGCAGAGCAGGCCTACTTCGTTGGGCACAATCTTCAGCACCGCATCGACGTGGCTCTCGGCAGCAATGACATTCACACGCGCGAAGAGGTTCGCGTAAGCCCGCGCTTGACGGTCAAGCCTCACCAACGAATCACGCTCGGACTTGATCTCGTAAACCGTTGCTGTGCCGTTCAGAATGGCGAGATCGGCTTTGCATTGGCCAACGCGAAATTTCTGTAAGCATCGATGCAGTTTGCAACGAGTGCCTTCCAAGCAGAACTTTATGAGTCAAAGCGACCTTATAGATGTATTCGTGCCGAAAGCCTTCCTGCTTCAACAGAGAAAACGCCAGCTCGAAAAAGCTGTAGACATATTCCGACTTGTCTATGGACCGGGGCAGGCCAGATTCAAAAGCCAACCGAGCGGAGAGCGGTAACTTCCCCTTTCACGCCATCTCGTGGATGACGGTTGAAGAGAAGAGCCGAGAGATCGCAGCCAATTACATCTAAAGCGATATCCTTCATAAGTGTTCCGCTCAAACGTACCAGACGCCGAGAGCTCAATCCCGCGATGCTAGCTGAAAACGACGGCTCGCGAAGCAAACTAGAGAGATTTGCCTGGCTCGTGCTACATGCTTCATTGTAGCGCCATGCCTGGCCCACATTCGCTTGTTGCGCATGTCTACAACCCGGCACTGTCCTTTGCCGCGACGGCGATCTCCTGCTCGGACCCAAGGTAACGCTCCGTCGTCTGAATCGAGGAGTGACCAAGCAGGAATTTGATCTGCTCTAGGTTTCCGCCAGCCTTTCTGCAGAGCTTCGCGCAGGTAAGCCGGAGATCGTGAGCACCATTTACCCGCCCAGCATTCTAGCCTGCTGACACTCTAGACACTTAGGCATTCAGATCGGGGAAGGCGCTCGCCCTGACCCCGTCTCCCAGCCAGCTCAGGAACGGGGCCGTCTTGAAGACTCACTCATCCCAACGGGGGATCCCTTAACGCCCCAAAAGCAGGTTTGTACGCTGGCGCATACGGATGCGGAAACCAGGCCTGCTAAGGGCATGCGAGACCCTCGCGCCCGCAAGATCACCTTTCTTTTCCGCGCTTCGCTTGTGCAGACCGGGCAAAGAACGCCCGCCCTTCGGGAAAGGAATCCGGCTCTTGCGCTTGCTACACCTCGCTGGCGTGGGCCAGGGCCAAGGCGTGTTTGAGAACAAACACAGCCAAACCCTTCAAGAGCGAAGTCCAACCTCTTGAGCCGCTGACCACCTAAACCGCTAGCAGCTTAGCCGTCTAGCCGTTCACCACCGAAGGAGAAAGCACCGTGATCAACGATCTCTATCGTTCCACCTTTATGGGCCACCTTGGAGCCGACGCAAAGTAGGCCAATCGTACCGCGCCAGGACGTACACCCTTACGAGGAGGCGGCAGGCTACCAGCGACTCTTGGACCTTCCCGGCTACGACGTGGCGGCGCTTGCGTCCGACTGCGACAAGAGCCACATCT
>CAXTBJ010000009.1:0-73173 GCA_964242585.1 uncultured Bryocella sp. | reverse complement strand
CCGGTGCAACCTGTGTAGGCTCGGGGAAACGTGGCTTTCTCAACCGCTACGACGTCAGCGAATAAGTCTCTAGGACCAATACATCTGCGGATTTGGCAATTTGCCCCAAACTACTGTAGCTCTGGTCCTGTCTACCACGAAGACAAAGATGACTTGGCGGAGGGAGAGGGATTCGAACCCCCGTAGCCCGTTAGGGCTAAGCGGTTTTCAAGACCGCCTGTTTCAACCGCTCACACATCCCTCCGCGAATCGGGCACACGAGCCGTCTTAGAATACAGCAGGGGCGATACTGGATGAACCGGATTGACCTCATTCCGTCCGCCCCGGCATGTTGCGAGAGAACATCTTGGATGTGGAAGCAGGCTACACGGCAGGCGTAGCCGCAGCGGCCACACACGGGGCAGGCGTCAAGCCGGACCTTAGCGGGAGGCGGCCTTGCTCTTCAGCGTAACCCAGCGGCGGCCCAGGTAAAGCCTGACGGAAGCCGGGCTTTCGGGAAGTATCTGCAGGGGTCGCGGGCGTTGCAGGGTGCTGTCCAGTTGGGTTGTCCCTTCCGCCAGGGAGTGGCCGCCCACATCCATGATGAGGAAACGCTCCCCAACGAAACCCGCGCCGTAGACTCCGGCGGGCAGCGATGCGGAGCCGACCTGCAGAGGGCCCTCCGTTACCAGGTAAAACTGATATCGCTCCTGCACATCCGATGCATAGCCTGAGGTGTCCACAAGCGCGGCCCATACGACGGCGCCCCCGGCAAAGGTTGTTCCGCCGGCGTTGCGCGACTGCAACATGGCCGTTCGACCCTGAAAGTACACGCTGGGCGGCAAAAGCCTGGTGAGCGCGTCGGCGGTGAACGGCTTGCCGGGCATGGTGGGTACTGCCACCGGGCTGGGTTTTGTATCGGCCTGAACCCGCGGTGACGCACCAGCCGCCGTCAGAGCCTGCCCCGGTGCCATAACCAACACCAGAGACGCAAGGACGCGACAGAAGCCGAGCCTGAAACGGAGTGCATATAACTTTCGCTCGTTCATACAAAAACCTCCCGCTCTTTCTATCAGAAGAGCGGCAAGGACGAAAAGGCCTGGACGCATCCGACAGACTCGGCTCATCTATCTCTAAGCGCGTCTGTCTATCTTCAAGCGCGTTTGTCCCGGATACGCAGAACTATTGGTGGGCCCACCAGGACTTGAACCTGGAACCAACGGATTATGAGTCCGCTGCTCTAACCATTGAGCTATAGGCCCTTCGCTACGGGGATGTGCGTCAATCAAAACCGTTGCGGTCAAGCGATTGTATCGCCCCACGGATGGCCGAGTGGCTCTCATCCGGCTTTGGTATTGCTGCCGGGCGTGGTGCCGGTGTTGGCGGGCGCGGACGGGTTCAGCTGCCCGTCAAAATTCTCCGGCGTGGCCGTGCTCACATGCGTTTCACCCGAGCCGGCTGTACCGGGGTTGTTGCCACGGTAGCCCGAAGCCTCGGCCTTGGCATCGCCGCGGTCCCCGGTCAGCTTACCCGCCGCATCGTTCGTTGCGCTGTCTTGGCGCTTCGTAACCTCATTGGTCTGATCCTGCGTTTGACTGTCCGCCACAATGTACCCCGTTTCAAGTCGGCAACCCTGTGCTTCCATCCTTTGGATGCGGTCCTGGGCGATCCCGGGCGCTTGGATGCCTAGACACCATTGACGAAGGCAGAAGCAGCGTCTTGCGTGGAGATAAGGCATAGCCCGTCGACCTGGCGCTAGAGCTTGAGGAAGATCTGCCGCCTATACAACGGGTAGATTAATGCCGCGTTCAAAAGCATAATGACAACGGCATAGCCGAGGGAGCCGAGTGCCGGTGAAAACCAGGATGCGGCAAAGAAGTACTCGTAGACAAAGGTGTACAGGTGTATTGACCTGCCGGCGGCGCGTACATGCACGGCGCTCAGGATTGAGGTAATCACGCTTGAAAGCACAAAGGCAAAGATGGCGTTGGTACCGAAGACGAGGAGCAGCGTCCAGCCGCGGCGCACGCCCCGTATATCAATGAGGTAAAACAGGCCGGCGAGCAGCAGCAACGAAAGTCCGTCTGAAAAGAGCGCAAAGGTCGGCGTATAGATGCGCTTGTTGAGGGCAAGCACGGGGCTCAGAAGAAGACCGGCAAGCCACATAACAGTGCCTGCGGCGGCGAGGAAACCGGCTTGCCTCCCGCGGCGTTCGCCGTTGCGGAGGAGTTCTCCCGCAAGCACGCCGAAGAGCACGGTGGCCAGCGCTGGAATCGTAGACAGCAGACCCTCGGAATCGTAGGTGACCCCGTACCCCGGCGTGAGTCCATAAGCCCACAGGTGAGGAACGGTGAAGATGGCACGATCTACAACAGCGGGCAGATTGCCGAGCGAATCCAGATGCCCCGGCCCGAAACCCGGCGTCGGGTAAGACACCAGCAGCGCCCAGTAACCGACGAGGCAGACAAAAATGACGGCACCGATCGTAAACAGGTGCGTACGCCGGCTGACGCCCTCACGCTTCAGCGGAAGATACACGCACGCCGCCAGAAAATAGCAGATCCCGATCCGCTGCAGAATGCCCGGCAGGCGCAGATGGGCGAGCTCGTAGAAGGGAAAGCCATTGATCAGCAGGCCCAGCACAATCAGCAGGCAGCATCGGCGGAAGGCGTGCAGCCACAGGCGCCTCATGCTTTCGCCCTGCGCGAGCCGCGAAGCAAACGATAGCGTCATAGATACGCCTGTCATGGTCAGAAAGCAGGGGAAGATCATATCCGTCAGTGTCGCGCCGTCCCATGCCGCGTGCTGCAACGGCGCAAACCGTGCGCTGTACGTGCCGGGATCGGTCACCAGGATCATGCCTGCGATCGTAAGACCGCGCAGCACGTCGAGCGAGAGAAGGCGGTGCGCCGTGGCGCGAGAGGAAACCTGATCCGGAGTGGGGCGCACGACAGAGGTCACCGACATACACCACCCGTTCCTTCAAGGGGATCGCGTTCAGTTAGACAATTGTCTTACAGCCTATTAAGGATGGGGAGCCGCAATCGTTTGTTCTCCGGGGTCCCGTTCTCTGGCTCTGGCCCTGGCTTGGGCAGGACGCCGGTGAGAGAGTCTGCGTTCTCTGCTTCGGGAACCAGGCCCCGCGATCCCGCGTAGGATAAATCCGAGCGTCAGGCGTACGCGCGAGAGGTCACCCATGCAAAGCCGTATCGTTGGATCTACCATGCCGGTGCTGGAACTGCTGCTGGAGCCGGGGGAAAGCGTCATCTCCGAGGCCGGCGAGCTGAGCTGGATGTCGCAGTCGATCGCCATGACCACGCACACGCAGTTCGCCGGCGGCGGCGGCTTCTTCGGCGCGATCAAGCGCATGGCCGGCGGCGGCACGCTGTTCATGACCGAGTACGGGGCGCAGGGCTACACGGGGGAGGTCGCCTTCGCCACCAAGATCCCCGGCCACATCCTGCCCGTCGAGGTCTCCCCCGGCCATGAGTACATGGTGCATCGCCACGGCTTTGTGTGCGCCACGCCGGGCATTCAACTGGGGGTCGGCTTTCAGCAATCGTTGGGCGCGGGTATCTTCGGCGGCGACGGCTTTCTGCTGCAACGGGTATCGGGCGTGGGCACGGCGTGGCTGGAATTGGGCGGTGAAACCGTGGTGCGCGATCTGCGGCCGGGCGAGACCCTGCGCGTGCACCCCGGCCATGTGGGTGCCTTTCACGCCGGCGTCAGCTTCGGCATTACACGCATTGGGGGTATCCGCAACATGTTCTTCGGCGGCGACGGCATCTTTCTGGCCGCGCTCACCGGGCCGGGCCGCGTGTGGCTGCAAACCCTGCCGCTGAGCAACCTGGCCCACGCGCTCGCCCCGTATCTCGCGCGGGAGGGCGGAGAATCGCGGAGCGGCGGCGGCGTGGGAACGGCGGCGGTGCTGGGTGGATTGGTGGGCGATCTGCTCGATCGGGATCGGTAGGTTTTCTCAACGCTGACCCTTGCAAGCCGTTTATTTAAGCGAAGCGCACAGTTTTCAACGTCCGCATACTGGAAAGCTGTAAAAGAAAGCCTCGGAGCCGCTGAAGCCGCGGTCCCCTGTCTTCACTGCTAACCCCAGCTTTGCTCCGTTCGCGAGAACGAGCGAAATCTGCCGCCGATATCGAACCAGCCAGACGCGAAGAGGCCGATGGTACTCTTGGCTCGTGATCCGGGCCAGTGTCCCAGACGATCCCGGCCCTTTCTCCCAGCACACTAGGCTGCCCCTCATCGGCCTTGCAGCGGGTACGTATCTCCTTTTGGTCGCATGGCTGTTTTTTCGCATTCTGGCGCAAAACGGGGGGCACTTCACCTACGCGCTCGACGACCCCTACATCCACCTCGCCCTCAGCGAGGGCATTGCCCATGGCCATTACGGTATCAACGCCGGCGAGCCCGCCTCACCCTCCTCCAGCATTCTTTGGCCGTTTTTACTGGCAATCTTCGCCCGTGCCTCCTGGCAGCTTTATGTGCCGTTGGCGCTGAACGTCGTGGCGGGCGTGGGCACGGCGGCGCTGATCGGCGCAGCCGTGGCTCAATGGCCGCAAGCTCCACCTGAGGAGCCCCGGCGCACCGAGCAGTGGCGGCGGGCGTTCTCCGTCGTGGGTCTTGTTTTCATCGGCAACCTGGCCGGGCTCACCTTTGTGGGCATGGAGCACACCCTCCAGGTGCTGCTCGCGGGAGTCGGCGCATGGGGGCTGATGGCCTGCCTGCGCGGCCGGCCGATCCCCTCATGGGTGCTCGTGGGCACGGCGCTGGGGCCGCTGGTTCGCTATGAGAGTCTCGGCATCAGCGTCGCGGTAGCCATTGCCTTGTTGGGGTGGGGGCAACGACGCCGTGCCGCTGCTCTGATGGCGGCCAGCCTCGTTCCCGCCCTGCTGTTCTCCCTGTTCCTGCACCATCTCGGGCTACCATGGCTGCCGACCTCCGTGCTGGTTAAGGGCCGCATGGCGGCTGTGGGGGCGGGGGCCGCCGATGCGGGAGGGGGCGGGCTGCCGCAGCGCGGCCTCACGCTCGCCCAAACCGCCTTTACCGACACCTTCACCGAGCCGCACCGCCTGCTGCTGACGCTGCTGTTCCTCATTCTGGCGGCCCTGGCGTGGGGAGAACGCGAGCGCGTGCGGCGCTTCGCCCTGACCGGCGCGGCAACCGCCGCGGGCCTGCATCTCGCGGTCGGCCGTTTCCACTGGTTCCATCGGTATGAGGTGTATGCCGTCTTTTTTAGCGCGCTGGTGATTCTGGAGGTGACGCATGAGCGCCCGCGCGGACTGCTGGGGTGGTACGTGCTGGGCCTGCTGGGCTGCTCCTTCCTCTATCTGCAGGCGGCCCGTGACGTTCCGCGCAGCGCAGGCGACGTCTACCGCGAGCAGTACCAGATGCACCGCTTTGCGACCGAATTTTACGAGGGCAACGTGGCGGTGAACGATCTGGGCTTGGTCAGCTACCGCCGCAGGCCCGGCACCTATGTGCTGGATCTGTGGGGTTTGGGATCGGCCGAAGCCGCGCGGCAGCGCAATAAATCCACGGCATGGCTTGACGGCGTGACCCGTGCCCACGGTACCGATCTGGTGATGGACTACGCCCTGTGGTTTGCGCCGCCGCCGCCCACCTGGCGACTGCTGGGAATCGTCTGCCTGCAAAGGCTGCCGGTGGCGCTCGGCGATCCGTGCGTGAACTACTACGCCACCGACCCGGCGACCGCGTCCGACCTGCAGGATGAATTCAACGATTTTGCCAGCACGCTGCCCGCAGGCGTCGATGTGCGGCATCCCGTTCTGCCGCCGGCCCCATCACCGCCGCCGGCCCCTGCGCCGGTACGTTGAGCGGTGGGTAGCTCCTCGAGAGCACGTCGCCGGCAGATTTTGACAACGGCAAATCTCAACAACTTTGTTGCTGGACCGCCTTTCGTGGCCTAGACTCGTCGCATGTCTCTGAGCCCTGTTTTGCCCCGTGTTGCTTCCCGCGTCCACTCGCTCCGCCGTCTCGCCGTCGGCTTTGGCCTGTGCGTGGGGACCCTGGCGCTTGCCGTGGCGGCCCCTGCTGCCCGCGCGCAGCAATGGGCCAAGGACGCGCTGGACAAGAGCCCACGCCACGGTGAATATGTCACGATCCACGAGCCCGGCGGCCGCAATCTGCAGGCCTGGGTCGTGTACCCCGAGACCAAAGGCAAGGCCCCGGTCGTGGTCATGATTCACGAGATCTTCGGCCTGAGCGACTGGGCGCGCGAGATGGCCGATGAGGTCGCCGGCGCGGGTTATATCGTGGTCTTCCCCGATCTGCTCAGCGGTTTGGGACCGGCGGCAGGGGCCGCCTCCATGTCGGGCATGGATATGTCGAGCACCGATCACAGCCACATGGCCACAGGGCAAGCGCAGCCGGGCCAGGCTGCGGGCGCACCCTACATCCCCGCCACGCCCGGCGGGACAGCCGCGTTTCCGGACCAGAGCGCCGTGGTCAAAGCCGTCACCTCCCTGCCCGACCTTCAGGTGCTCACCGATCTCGACGCGGCGGCGGACTACGGCAAGCACCTGCCGGCGGCCTCGGGCAAGCTCTTCGTCGCGGGCTTCTGTTGGGGCGGGGGCAAGAGCTTCCTGTTCGCGACGCATCGTCATGACCTTGCCGCGGCCATGGTCTTCTACGGCACGCCGCCGCCCGCGGGCCTGATGGCTGCGATCAACGCCCCGGTCTACGGCTTTTACGCCCAAAACGATGCCCGCGTCACCTCCACGGTGGAGGGGACGAAGACAGACATGAAAACCGCCGGCAAGACCTTCGAGCCCGTCGTCTACGACGATGCCGGCCACGGTTTTATGCGCGCGGGCGAGGCCCCGGACGCCAGCGCACCGAACTCCGCGGCACGCCAGGCAGCCTTCCGGCGCATGGTGCAGCTGCTGGGCGGCGTACGTTGAGCCACTACCGGCAATAAACTTCTGTCCCCTTCGCCTTTTCGGCCCAACCCGACCTGAGGGATAAGGGCCAGACCGCGAAACCGGGTGGATGGTGCGCCTGCCGCGCCGCCCGCATCCAACCCATGAAATCTGTTCCGCACGATCTGTTGCGCACGATCTGTTCCGCACTAAAGGAGATCCACCGTGGCCTTTGAACTGCCTCCCCTGCCCTACGACTACGCCGCGCTCGAGCCCACCATCGACGAAGCGACCATGAAGCTGCATCACGACAAGCACCACCAGACCTATGTCACGAACCTGAATGGTGCGGTTGAAAAACACGCCGAGTTGGGCCAGAAGACCCCTGAACAGCTTTTGCAGGACCTCGCGGGTGTGCCTGAAGACGTGCGCACCGTGGTACGTAACAACGGCGGCGGCCATGTAAACCACACCATGTTCTGGCAGATCATGAAGCCGGGCGGCGGTGGCGATCCCCTGGGCGCGATCGCGGAGCAGATCTCCGAGGACTTTGAGACCTTCGACGCCTTCAAGAAGAAATTCAATGAAGCGGGTGCCAAGCAGTTCGGCTCCGGTTGGGTGTGGCTGGTATACAAAGACGGCAAGCTCGAAATCATGAGCACCCCCAACCAGGACAACCCACTTTCGCAGGGGCTCCACCCCATTCTGGGCAACGATGTCTGGGAGCACGCCTACTACCTGAAGTACAACAATCGCCGTCCCGACTACCTGGCCGCCTGGTGGAACACGGTCAACTGGGAAGAGGTCGAAAAGCGCTTTGGAGAGGCCAAGAAGGGCGCCTGAGCGATCCATCGTTCGTCATGCAGACTCCTAAATCTCAAGGCCGCTTCGCAGAAGCGGCCTTGCTTTCTTCTGCCTGCATTACATTCTTTTTCTGCAAGATCGAAGTGCAGCTCTGCCGATACTATCTGCTCACCATGTATGTCGAAATGTTTGTCGCAATCGAAATCCTTGTTGAAGACAGCTCTGCCTGCGACGTCGGTTCTCTTCACTCATAACGGCTGTTTACGGAACTGAGCATACCGGACCCCTTTCCGGGACGAAGCCCGCACTTAAACGTATTAAGCGTCCCCGAGCCGGTTCTCTGCGTCTTATAGGTGATCGCTTGTACACGATTGAGGGCAGCTAATGTGGATTGTTCGGCTGGCTCTGCGCCGCCCGTATACCTTTGTGGTGGTTTCGCTACTGCTTTTTCTGCTCGGCATCGGGTCGGCGATTGAAACGCCCAAAGATGTATTTCCATATATCAACATCCCCGTGGTCACGCTGGTGTGGTCCTACGCCGGGCTGACCCCAACGGAGATGGAGGGTCGCATCGTCACGCCCTCCGAGCGCGCCCTCACGACCACGGTGAACGATATCGAGCACCTGGAAAGTGAGACCTACCAGGGCGTCGCCACCATCCATGTGTACTTCCAGCCGACCGCGAAGATTGAGCTTGCCATCGCGCAGGTCACCGCCGTGGTGCAGACCATTCTGCGCGTTCTGCCGCCGGGCACGTTTCCTCCCAACATCGTCAAGTTCGACGCCTCTTCCGTACCCATTGTGCAGCTGGCGTTGAGCGGCCAGGGCCTCAGCGAGGCCGATCTCTACGACGACGGCGCCCAATTTGTACGCCCCCGCCTTGCCACTGTCAGGGGTGCCAGCGTTCCGTTGCCCTACGGCGGCAAGGTGAAGCAGGTCATGGTGGATGCCGATCCCGATCTGCTCTTCTCGCACCACCTTTCGGCTACGGACCTTTCCACCTCCATCAATCAGCAGAACCTGATTCTGCCAGCCGGCGTCGCGCGCATGGGCGACAAGGAGTACGTCGTCAAGATCAACTCCAGTCCATCGGAGATCTCCGCGATGAACGATCTGCCGGTGCGCGCCTCCAACGGCGCCGTCGTCTACATGAAGGACATCGCCTCCGTTCACATGGGCTACGCCGTGCAGGAGAATATCGTGCGCCAGGACGGCCGGCGTTCGGCGCTGCTAACGGTCTTCAAGAACGGCAGTACCTCCACGCTGGACATCGTCTCCGGCACCAAGAAGCTGATTCCGCGCCTGTCCGCCGGGCTTGGCAACCTGAAGATCACCCCGCTCTTCGATCAGTCCATCTTTGTCCGCGACTCCATCAACGAGGTCACACGCGAGGCCGGCATCGCCGCCGTCCTCACCGGCCTGATGATTTTGCTGTTTCTCGGCTCGTGGCGATCGACGATCATCGTGTGCACATCGATCCCGCTTTCGATCGCGACCTCGCTGATCATTCTTACGGCGCTGGGCGAGACCATCAACGTCATGACCCTGGGCGGGCTCGCGCTGGCGGTCGGTATCCTGGTCGACGACGCCACGGTGGAAATCGAAAATACGCACCGCAACATGGCGGAGCGCAAGCCGCTCACCCGCGCCATCCTGGACTCCGCGCAACAGGTCGCAGCGCCCGCCTTTGTCTCCACGCTCTCCATCTGCATCGTGTTTTTACCGGTTGTGCTGCTGACCGGCGCGGCGAAGTATTTGTTCACGCCGCTGGCCCTGGCCGTGGTCTTCGCCATGATGGCCAGCTATTTTCTGTCGCGCACCCTGGTGCCGACGATGATGCACTTCCTGCTGCGCTCCGAGATCGGCCTGTATCAGGACCCGCAGGCGGCCGAGCGCGAGGAACGCACCAACTTCGTCTGGCGTTGGCACGCCAAGTTCGAGCGCCAGTTCGAGCGCGTGCAGCACAGCTATAAGAGCGCGCTCGAGTGGGCCGTCGAAAATTCGATCGTCACGCTCGGCCTCTTCGGCCTGTTGATCGTCTGCTCCCTGCCCCTGCTCCTGTTCATCGGCCGCGACTTCTTCCCCTATGTCGACTCCGGACAGATGCGTCTGCACGTCAATCCGCCGCAGGGCATGCGCATTGAAGATTCTGAACAGTACTTTGCCGCGATTGAGAAGGAGATCCGCACGCTGATCCCCGCCAGCCGCATGGATCTGATTCTCGACAACATCGGGCTGCCCACGGGCGGCGTAAATCTGGCTTTTTCGAGCACGGCCACCATCTCCAACACCGACGGCGATATCCTGATCGCGCTCAAGCCCGGGCCCAAGGATACGCAGGACTACATGCGCAAGCTGCGCGCCGATCTGCGGCAAAAGTTTCCGGGGGCGGTCTTCTTCTTCACACCGGCAAATATCACCAACCAGATTCTTGATTTCGGCTTGCCCGCACCCATTGATGTGCAGGTTGTCGGCCGCGGCAAGGACAACTTCGTCATTGCGCAGAAGCTGCTGTCACAGATCGCCGCCATCCCCGGTGCGGTGGACGTACACCTGCATCAACAGGTGTCCTACCCGACGTTGCAGATCAATGCCGACCGCGTCAAAGCCGAACAAATCGGGCTGACGCAGCAGGATGTGGCGCAATCGACTCTGATCTCGCTGAGCGGCACGAGCCAGACCGCGCCGAATGAGTGGCTGAACATCCAGAACGGCGTCAACTATCAGGTTGTCGTGCAAACGCCGACCTACCGCATCAGCTCGCTGCAGCAGCTGTCGCGCACGCCGATCAGCACGGCCCAGGGTGACGCTGAACAGCTGCTCGGCAATCTCGCGACCTTTCGGCGCGACCAGTCCCCGATCATCATCGATCATTACCAGATTCAGCCGGTGTATGACATCTATGCCGACGTGGACCGGCGCGATCTCGGCTCGGTAGCGACGGCAATCAACAAAATTATCGACCGCGAGCAGCCCAACCTGCCTAAAACCACGCAGGTGATGCTGCGCGGCGAGGTCGCCACGATGAACGATTCATTCCTTCGTCTCGGCATCGGGATCGTCTTCGCGATCGGACTGGTCTATCTGCTGATGGCCGTGAACTTCCAATCGTGGCTTGATCCGCTGATCATCCTGATGGCCATTCCGTGCGCGTTTTCGGGCATTCTCTGGATGCTCTTCCTCACGCAGACCACCTTCAGCGTGCCTTCGCTGATGGGCGCCATCATGACCATCGGTGTTGCCACCTCCAACTCCATTCTGATGGTGGTCTTCGCCAATGACCAGCGAACCGCCGGCAAGAGTCAGCAGGAGTCCGCCATCGATGCCGGGCACACGCGGCTGCGGCCCGTCGTCATGACCGCGCTCGCCATGATCATCGGCATGCTGCCCATGGCGCTGGCCTTTGGCGAGGGCGGTGAGCAGAACGCGCCGCTGGGCCGCGCCGTCATCGGCGGCCTGCTCTTTGCCACCTTCGGCACCCTGTTCTTGGTGCCGACCATCTATTCCCTGTTGAAGAAACATGCACCTGTCGACTATGCGCAGGAGATCGCCGATGAATCCGGTCTGCCCGAGGGCGGCAAAACTCCCAGAAAACAACCGGGCCAACCCCAGGAGCAACCGGCGTAATGGCTGACGAACCACGCAGGCCGCAAGACCCAAATCATCCTTTCTCTAGTGCGGCGACGGGAAATCCGCGAAAGTCTGAGAATCCGGACGTCTCCGGCCACGCCCCGGACCCAACCGGCGCGCACAGCCTGCCCGCGCCGCAGGAGAGCGACCCCGCGCACCGTCTGCCCTGGCCTGCGGAGACCGATCCGCACACCCTCGGCGACCGCTTCGAACACGGCGCCTCGCCGGATCAACGCGTCCTGGGCGACACCTTCACCCGCGCCAACGAGGGCAGCGGCCGGGAGCTTGGCCGCGAGTTCGCCGACCCCCATTACGCTGACGAGCAGAAACTTGGCCAGAGCTTCGCCGATCCCAACTCGGGCGACGATATCCGCCTGGGAAAGAATTTCGCGGAGACCAATTTCAGCGGCAAAAAGCACAAACAGCCGTTGACGGAGCGTGTCCACAAGCCGCAGAGCTGGAGACCCGTCCTGCTCATCGTCGCGGCCATTCTGCTGCTGGCGCTGATCGGCGGCTTGGCAGGTTTCTTACCGCGCCATGCGCGCGATAAAAAGATCGACACGCAGGCCAAGGACCAGGCCAATGCCAAGCCGGTCATCGAGGTGCAGCGCGTGGTGCAGGTCAAGGATCAGCAGGGGCTTGTGCTGCCCGGCACCGCCATTCCGCTCACGGAGGCCTACATCTACGCGCGCGCCAACGGCTATCTGACCAAGCGCTATGCCGATATCGGCGACCACGTGATCAAGGGCCAGCTGCTCGGCATCATCGACGCCCCCGACCTGGATGCGCAGGTGGCGCAGGCGCGGCAGCAGCTCTCCCAGGCGGAGCAGCAGTTGGAGCAGCAACGATCCCAGCTCGCGCTGGCCACCGTCACGGTGAACCGGTATCGCGTACTCGTAGCCAAGGGCGTGTTTTCGCGTCAGGACGGCGATACGCAGGAGACCAATTACTCCTCGAACATCGCCAATGTAGCCGCGGCGCAGCGCAACGTGGACGCCTATCGCGACAACCTGCGCCGCAACGTGGCCCTGCAGAGTTATGAGCAGGTCCGGTCGCCGTTTACGGGTATCATCACACAGCGCAACGTGGACGTGGGCGCGCTGATCTCCAGCTCCGGCTCCAGCGGCGGTCCCATCAGCGGACCGGCACCGCAGGGCCAGACCTCGGCCACCGGCGGCTCGCAGCAGGCCGCGCAGTCCAACACCGGCGGCAGCTCCGGCAATATCAGTTCCGCGGCCACACCCGGACAGTCGCCCGGACAGGGCGGAGCCCTCTTCGGCGTCGCCCAGGTAAACCGCCTGCGCATCCTCGTCTCCGTACCCGAGGGGTATGCCACCTCCATTCACCCGGGCGGTCACGCGGCGCTGCGCTTCGAGGAGTACCCTTCCGTCTCCTTCCAGGGTGAGATCACCCGCACCGCGGACTCCGTCGATCCCAACACCCGGACCATGCTGACCGAGGTGCAGATCGACAATCGCCAGGGCAAGCTGAAGAGCGGCATGTATGCCGTGGTCACCTTTCCGCCCGCCGACGCGCCTGGCGGCCCGCTCATGGTGACCGGCGACGCCGTGATCATCCGCAACGACCAGACCGCCGTCGCCAAGGTGGTCAACGGCAAGGTGCAGATTGCTCCTGTGACGGTGGGCCGCGACTTCGGCAGCAGTGTGGAGATCGTCAGCGGCATACAATCCGGCGACCTGATCGTCACGCAGGTAACTGACGATGTGGTGCCGGGCGCGGCGGTGCAGGTCCATGAGAGCGAGTCGGCCTCCGTCAAACCGATACAGCCTCCCCCGCAGAACGTTCCCCCCGGGGGCTCCACGAGCTACGGCAACCTGGGTATCACGGATCAGGCCATGCAGGGCCAGGCGGCCTCGCAGAACCAGAAGGGGGCGCAGGGAGGCAAGGGCGGCGGCAGCCAAGCCAAGCAGGCCAATAGCCAAAGCAAGCCATGAAGAATCGATTTATCTTCCATCGACTCGTCTTCCATCGACTCGTCTCAAAGAACAGCCCGCAAGAGAGCAAACCCCTGAAAAGCACCTTAAACTCGCTCTACGGGGACGGCTCGCTGTATGTCGGTCCGCCCACGTTCTCCGTGCGTCGGGGCTCTCTCTTGGGGACCTTCGCCCTGGCGCTTGCAACAACCGGGGCCGCGGCGGCGCAGATCCCCTCCACGGTGCCGACGCCTTCGCCCGCCCTGCCGCCCACGCAAACCGCCACGCCCCCCACGGGCCAGCCGACACCCAGCCAGAACCCCTCGCCTTCCCCGGCTCTGCCGCCGGATCTGTCCCTGCCCGCGCTGAGCCCGGTGCCGGACCGGCGCAGCGTTCCGCCCGGTCCGGTACCCTCCACAGGGCCGGCCGACCAACTTCGGCAGCCCGTGGTAACGCCGCTGGACGGCCACATCGCCCCACCCAACGCGCCGTCTCCGCAGATCGCCGCGGCACAGGCGTCCACGGCGATCCCCGCGCGCGTCGACGCACACGGGTTGACGTCGGACCTTCTGGGCTTTCTGGGCCCCTATCGCCGGCCGACCGTGCCGCAACTGCTCCCTGGGGATGAGACCCGCCTCACGCGCCTGATCCGTGACGGCAAGCTGTATCTGTCCCTCCAGGACGCGCTGGCTCTGGCGCTTGAAAACAATCTCGATGTGGAGGCCGAACGGTACGACCTGACCATCGCCCGCACGGACCTGACCCGGGCCCGGGGCGGTGGCAGCACACGCGGCATCGACTACGGCATCACGGAGCCACCGGCGGGAGTCGGCGGTCCGGGTTCGCCGCTGTTGAATACGGAGACGGTCAACACCAACCCCACCACGCCCACGGTTACCGATCTCACCTCCCTGAACTCGACCACACAGGTGCAAAACAACCTGGGCGAGCTCGGCGTCGGGTTTACCTACGCCACCGGCCCGAACATCCCTTTGTTTGACCCGCAACTGATCGGCACGGCGGGCTATCTGCGCCGTTCCGATACCGTCACGCTCGGCGACACCACCGGCACAGGCACGACCACCGGTACAGGCACAGGCGGCAGCAACACCGCCGGGGGCACCCTCACCACACCGCAGGCCTTGAATTACGTGGCCCTGAACCTGGCCTATCTGCAGGGTTTTTCCACCGGCGCACAGCTGCAGGCCGTCGTGAATAATGATCCGGTGGTGGTTTACGGCACCACCGGGCAGCTGGACCCGTTCTCCAGCCCCAGCACCTCGGTCACCCTCACGCAACCGCTGCTGCGCGGTCGCGGCCGCGAGGTCAACCTGCGCTACCTGCGCATCGCCCGCACCGATCAGCGCATCTCGCGGCTCCTCTTTGAACAGCAGGTGCTGGAGTCGGTCTACGGCATTTCCCGGCTCTACTACGATCTGGTATCGCTGGGGGAAAACGTCGTGGTCAAAGAGGATTCGCTCCGCGCGGCCACCAAGCAGCGTGAAGACGACCAGGATCAGGTCACCGAAGGTACGCTCGCGCCCATCGAACTCACGCGCGCGCGGGCGCTTGAAAGCTCCAGCCGATTCGATCTGACGCAGGCGCAGGGACTCTATAAGCAGGAGGAGATCATTCTGCGCAACCAGCTGCTGCGCACCGCCTCCCCCGCCTTCACGGCACAGTTCGACGAGATTATCCCCACGGACCGGATCATCGTCCCCACGGAACTCGAGCCTCTCAGCCTGCCCTTGCTGGTTCAGGCAGCCCTGGGCCGCCGGCCGGATCTGGCGCAGGCCCAGCTACAGATCGAAACCGGGCAGATTCAGGCGGCCGCCAGCCGCAATGAGGCCCTGCCGCAGCTCAACGTTTACGCCAACTACGAAAAACGCGGTTCCAGCGAGCAGCCCTATGAGATCCAGGGCTCCACCGGCAACGGCCAGCCAACCACCCCGCAGGAGCTCTCGCTAGGCGGCCTGCGCGTCTCTACCATCTACCAGGCCGGCATCCAGCTCACGCTTCCCTTGCGCAACCGCGTGGCCATCGCCGACGCCGCACGCGACACCGCACAGGTTCGGCAGGTGCAAAGCCGCACCGAAAAGCTCGCGCAGGGTGTGCGCCAGGACGTGGAAACCGCCGTTGTGGCGTTGCAGACCGCCGATGCGGCCTACCGCGCCTCAATTTCGAGCCGCGATTACCAGGAACAACTGCTCGACGCCGAACGCGACAAGCTCTCCGTGGGCCAATCGACCGACCTGGCCGTGCTGCAGGACGAAGCCTACCTCGCCCAGGCCCGCTCCACGGAGATCGCCGCCCGCTCCAACTACATGAAGGCCCGCATCGAGCTCGACCATGCCCTGGGCGACCTGCTGGAAAAAAACCATATCGCGCTGGACGATGCGATCCGCGGCCAGCTGCCACAGTAAGGCTGTGCTGTGGGAAGTGACTCCTGCCAGAGGTCGACAGCGGTGATGTGCTACGCGTGTGCCAGAACCATCGTAACGCTGCTGCACTGAGGGTCGGGAGGTTAGACCCGTTTCTCATGCAGGTGGAAGTCTGCCGTCATCCTGAGCAACGGCCTAGCCAACGCCGGGGACTCTGCCGTCATCCTGAGCGTAGCGAAGGATCTCTGTGTTCTGCTCGCGGCTGCTCCACAGCCCTAGGGAAACCGACACAGACGACCTCTCAGCCTCAGTGCGCCGATCCAGTCAGTCGTGACGATCCAGTCAGTCGATCCCAGTTCCCATGAGCGAATAATTCCTTTTGCTCCGGAGAAAGGGCCGCTTCCTCAAGGAAGGCTCGACCCGGTCTACCGGGACGGTACTGGTAGGGGTAGTCGGTGGAAAACAGAATGCGCTCGGGTCCCACCAGTTCGAGGGTGCGTTGCAGGTAGGACTGACTCCACATGCCGCTCGGCGTCACATAGAGGTTTTGCCGAATGTAATCAGCTACGGGTCTGTCCAGATGCGTAACGCGCGCCAAAGAGCTGAGCCGGTCCAGATAAAAGAGAACGACTTCACCCCAGTGGCCCAGGACGATCTGCAGATCGGGATGCCTGTCAAAGACACCGGCCAGGATCAGGCGTACAAACTGGATACCGGCTTCGTAATGCCACCCCAGCCCAAACGTGTAGGCTACTTCGCTACCGTGGCGGCGACCAGATCGTTGGTCTGCCGTGCGAGGGCTACACTCTCCGCCGGTTCCAGATTGTGCAAGGAGGGCGTAGTCACGGAGAGCACCTGAACATCCATTCCGCTTTCGTCCATCAGCTCCAGCCGATGCTCTCCCAGGTCATCGAGGCGCGCCTCAATCTCCCCCCGATCCAATACGTTGGTGCCCTCCTGTCCGATAGGGGATGCCGCCCAGGCAGCTCGGATGTCGGCAGTCACAAAGTGCTCTTCGATCCCGACCAACTTGGTCATACCCGTGTCTCCGTTCTTCTCTGCTTGCTCTCACTTGCGGCATGTCCGCTATCAAGCGGGTGCCAGCTCGGTGTACGAAGTGCCCAGAGCACCTGTGCGCGAGGACAGAACCGCAAGAGCCCTATTGACAAGAGCCCTATTGACGAGAGCCCTTGCCGCAGGGGAGGGCCTCACTCAACCGGCTGGTTTTTCTTCGGTCGGCGATTGGCCTGCAGCACCTTTTTGCGCATGCGCAGGCTCTTCGGCGTCACCTCGACCAGCTCATCATCGGCGATGAACTCGATGGACTGCTCCAGCGTAAGCACCTTGAACGGCACCAGGCGCACCGCATCGTCGGAACCGGAGGCGCGCATGTTGGTCAGCTTCTTTTCGCGCACGCAGTTCACGTCGAGGTCGTTGTCGCGCGAGTGCTCGCCGATGATCATGCCCTCATACACCTCCACGCCGTCGCCGAGAAACAGAATGCCGCGATCCTGAATGCCGTCCAGCGCATACAGGGTCGTCGTACCCTGGCGATCGGAGATCAGCGCGCCCGAGGGCCGCTGCGGAATCTCGCCCGTGTAAGGGATATAGTCGCCGGCGATCGAATTCATCACAATTGTGCCGCGCGTTTCCGTGAGCATCTCGTTACGCAGGCCGATCAGGCCTCGCGAGGGCACCTTGAACTCCATGCGCACGCGGCCGGAACCATGGTTGGCCATCTTCACCATCTCGCCTTTTCTAGGGCCAAGGCGCTCGATCACCGTGCCGACGAAGTTCTCCGGGATGTCGATGGTGAGGATCTCAGAGGGCTCCATCAATTTGTCGTCGATGCGCTTGGTGACGATGGTCGGACGCGACACCATCAGCTCAAAACCCTCACGGCGCATCATCTCGATCAGCACGGAAAGCTGCAGTTCGCCGCGCCCGAGCACCTTGAAGGTATCCGGCGAGCCGGTATCCTCGACGCGAATCGACACGTTGGTGAGCAGCTCGCGGTCCAGGCGCTCCTTAATGTTGCGCGAGGTGACCAGCTTGCCTTCGCGGCCGGCGAAGGGCCCATTGTTCACCGCGAACTGGATGGCAATGGTCGGCTCGTCGATCTTGATGTTCGGCAGCGGTTTCGGATTTTCGAGCGCGCAAAAGCTCTCGCCGATCGTGATGCCGGGAATGCCGGCGACGGCGATGATATCGCCCGTGGTGGTCTCATCGGTGTCCACGCGCTTCAGGCCGTCGAACGTGAAAAGTTTGGTGATCTTCACGGTCTCCAGCTTGCCGTCGATGCGGGAGAGATTGACCTCCTGCCCGTTCTTCAGCGTTCCATTGAAGACGCGCGCAATGGCGAGCCGGCCGAGGTAATCGGAATAATCCAGATTGGTGACCAGCACCTGCAGATCGCCATCGGGCGAACCCGGCGCGGCAGGGATTGTCTTGAAGATGAGCTCGAACAACGGTTGCAGATCGGTTCCCGGCTCATTGAGATCCATGGTCGCCGTGCCGGCCTTGCCGTTGGTATAAATGACGGGAAACTCCAACACGCTCTCATCCGCATCGAGATCGATGAACAGGTCATACACCTCGTTCAACACCTCCTGCGGACGAGCATCGGGCCGATCGATCTTGTTCACCACGACGATGGGTGTCAGCTTGGCTTCAAGCGCCTTGGACAGCACATACCGCGTCTGCGGCAGCGGACCTTCGGAGGCATCCACAAGCAGCACCACGCCGTCCACCATCTTCAACGCGCGCTCCACCTCGCCGCCGAAGTCGGCGTGGCCCGGGGTGTCCACGATGTTGATCTTGGAATCCTTATAGTGAATGGCCGTGTTCTTGGCGAGAATCGTGATGCCGCGTTCTTTTTCAAGGTCGTTCGAGTCCATGACACGCTCGACAACGGCCTCATTGGTGCGGAAGGTGCCCGATTGACGCAGCATGGCGTCTACCAGCGTGGTCTTGCCGTGGTCGACGTGGGCTATGATGGCAATGTTGCGAATGGGCTGGGTGGCAATGGCGGTAGGCACGGCGAAGGTTTCCTGTCTGGTCAATCGTCAATCGAATGTTGCGGAGCGGCCGGCGGCGTGGCGCCGGGGTCCATGCTAGAAATCTGAAAAGCGCGCAGACTTCAGTTTACCGCAAGGCGATGACTGGGGGATCGCGGGCGACGAGGATGGGATACCTGCACCTCGATGCTGCCACAGGTGCCAGAACCGAGACCCGCGCCACCGGCCATCACCCCACCTGCCAATTTCAGAACTCCTCCAGCGGTGGCGGCGGCCCGAAGGAGATCCGCGCCGGCGCCGCCCGCTGCACGCCGTGCACCGAGCCCAGATACACGGCCTCCTTGCCAAACCGGCGATGCACCGCCTCCATGGCGCTCGTCACGGCGCGTCGGCGCTCGAGCTCCGGCGAAGGAAACAGAGCCGCCGTCGGCTGTGTCTCAAGATGGTTCAGGTAGACGCACACACTGTGCGCCTGCTGGTGCGGCGCGCCCGCGATCAAGGGCAAAAATTGCTCCTGCAACGAGATCGGGTCCGCGCACGCGGGGATGCGGCATTCGGCGTGGAAGGCATGATCATGGCGCAGGTAATAGACCACCACGCCCAGTCCCCCTGCTTCGAGTCCCTTGCGCCGCATCCGCCGCACGCAATCGTGCAGCATCTTCAGCGCGGTCTGGCGGCAACCCTCCACGGTGCGACATGCCGGCGGCAGGATGTGCTGGCGGCTGACCGTTTGCAAAGCGTGCCCGGGAGCGGCGGGCAAATCTTCCCCGCGCAACTCCAGCCACAGGCGCTCTCCCAGCACACTGCCCCATAGCTGGGCCATGTGTCGGCGGCTCAGCTCACACAGGGTCTGCACCGTACGCACGCCCGCGGCGCGCAAACGATCCTCCATGCGGTTGCCGATGCCCGGAATCGACGAAAGCTCCAGCGGAAACAGCGCCTGCGGCAAGCTCCTGGCCTCAATCGCCGTCAAGCCGTCCGGCTTTTGCATGTCCGCGGCGATCTTGGCCACGAGCCGGTTGGGAGCGAGTCCGATCGAACAGCGCAACGACGCACCGGCCCCGCGCCGGATCGCCCCTTTCACCTCGGCGGCTAAAGCCAGCGCGCGCGGCAGTTCTCGCTGCGAGCCGATGAGCCGGCAGGCGAATTCATCGCATGAAAGTACGGCCTCCACCGGAAGACAGGTCTCCACGGCGGCCAGAATTCTATGATGCATTTCGACATATGCCTTGGGCCGCGCTTCGATCAACTGCAGCTGCGGGCAACGCCCCTTGGCCAGGGCGACGGAAAGTCCGGTGCGTATGCCATAGGCACGCGCCTGGTAGCTCACCGCGATACAGCAGGTCGTCTCCGCTTGCACCGGTACGATGGCGATCGGACGGCCGCGCAGCTCCGGCCGCAACTCCTGTTCCACGGAGGCGAAGTAGGAGTTCAGATCCAGAAAAAGCCAGTTTAACGAAGCCGTGCTCACGCACCTAAACTAGACGAAGAAAAGGCGAAAATGCAAGCTCCTGCCTTCTTCCCGGTGGGTCTCGCGTTCGCGTGCGATAGACTCTTCTCTACCCATGACCCCTGCACGCTCCCCACAGCTCGGATTGGCCGCACTGCAGCATTACAAGCTGGATAACGCCTACGACGAGATGTTTTTGAGCGAAGGCGCGTTGCGCGCGCAGTACGGCCCGCTGCTGGAACATTTCTCCGCCCTGCCGCCCGAGGAGGTGCAACGCCGCAAACAGGCCGCCGATCTCGCCTTTCTGAACCAGGGCATCACCTTCACGGTATATGGCCGCGACGAAGGCACCGAGCGCATCTTTCCCTACGATCTACTGCCGCGCATCATCACGGCGCGCGAGTGGGAGCACGTCGAAAGGGGCCTGACACAGCGCCTCACCGCGCTGAACCTGTTCCTGAAAGATATCTACAATGAAGGCCGCATCCTGAAAGACGGCATCGTGCCCCGCGATCTGATCTACAGCTGCCCGCAGTTTCGCCGCCAGATGCAGGGCCTGCCCGTGCCGCGCAACGTCTATGTGGCCATCTGTGGAACTGACCTGATTCGTCTGGAAAGCGGCGAATTCGTTGTGCTTGAGGACAACCTGCGCGTGCCCTCGGGCGTGAGCTACATGCTCACCAACCGGCGCGTGATGAAGCGGATCTTTCCGCAACTGTTTCGCAACTACAATGTACGGCCCATTGAACATTACACGCAGGTACTGCTCAGTACGCTGCGCTCGCTCGCGCCCGAAGGCCGCCCCGAACCGAATATCGTTCTGCTCTCGCCGGGTGTCTTCAACTCCGCCTATTTCGAGCACGCGTATCTCGCGCGCCAGATGGGCATTGAGCTGGTGGAAGGCCGCGATCTCGTGGTGCACGACAACATCTGCTACATGCGCACCACCAGCGGCCTGCGCCGCGTGGATGTCATCTATCGCCGCGTGGACGACGACTTCATCGATCCGCTCGCCTTCCGGCCTGACTCGATTCTGGGCGTTGCCGGGCTGTTCAACGCGTACCGCGCGGGCAACGTTACGCTCTCCAACGCCTTCGGTACGGGCGTTGCCGACGACAAGGCGGTGTATGCCTATGTGCCTTCCATCATCAAGTACTACCTGGGCGAAGATCAGATCCTGAACAACGTCAAAACCTTCCTCTGCGCCATCGACAAGGAACGTGATCACGTGCTGGCCAACCTCGACAAGCTGGTGGTGAAGGCCGTGGGGGAATCGGGCGGCTACGGCATGCTGATCGGCCCGCAGTCCACCGCGAAGGAGCGTGAGGAGTTTGCCGGCAAGATCCGCGCCAATCCACGCAACTACATCGCGCAGCCGACCATCAGCTTCTCCCGCGCGCCGTGCCTGATCGGCGATGAGCTGGAGGCACGGCATGTGGATCTGCGCCCCTATGTCCTCTACGGCGACAAGGTCACCATCGTGCCCGGCGGCCTCACGCGCGTGGCCCTGAAGCGCGGCTCGCTGGTGGTGAACAGCTCGCAGGGCGGCGGGTCGAAAGATACCTGGGTGTTGAGTTAGGTGATCGGTGCTCGACGGTTCATCGTCAGGATGACAAATCATCCTGAACAGGAATTATGAATTCAAATCACCGGGAGCAACCATGATTACTCCGCCACAGGAGCCGGTTCCCTCTGCCGATACAGCGTGTACGGGCCGAACTCGCTGATCGCCCGCCACCGCTGCCGTAGGTTCACGCGAAACGCGGCTCCGGGCATGTAGTAGTCCGCGTTTCTCACGCGGTAGGGCAGCGTGTACCCCTGCAGGGCAGCGATATCGGCGGCAATGGGCGTCTCCGCCGCGGTGATTGTCGGCAGCAGCATCCATCCGCAGCGGCTGACATCCGCAATCGAGCGACGTTCCGCTGTCGGATTCATCATGTCCACCCAGAAGGTGTAAAACCCCGGACTGTAATGGCCGGTCTGCTTCAACTGCTCTTCGACCGTCGGGCTCAACTCAACCGGGGTGGCCACGCAACCTGTACCTACCAACCCATTCAGCGCGGCGGTGTCAAGATGGAAGCTGGTCTCCGGTTGCGGTGACAGCTGCCTGGCAAAGGTGGGGCCGCGGCGTCTCACGGCGGCATCGAACGCCCTTTGTATCGGCTGCGGCAGGTGCGGCGCCACGGTTTGCGCCAGTATGTAGGTGGTCCGTACCTGGAAGAATCGCTGGTCGACGAACTGCGACCACAGGACCAGCAGCGCGACGGCGCCTATCCACGCAACGCGCGCGCGCGGTGAGCTGAAACTGATCACGACGAGCGACAGAATCATCAAGCCGATCCCGTTGAAGAAGACATGCAACGGGTCGCAGCGGCCCAGGGCGGCGGGTATGAAGGCAACGCTCGTGGCGTACAGCGCAAGCATCCGGGCACTGAACGGATCGCGCAATCCGAGCAGCCGTCCCAACCCGAAGGGCACCAGCCACACCAGCGCGAACAGCAGCACCAGCGTATGCGGATAGGGGCCCACGGGAAGATTGAGCGCCCCGTGCGTAAAAGAGGCGGCCATCACCAGGTACGAGCGGCCCAGCGTGAGCAGCAGCGTTGCCGTCACCGCAAGCGGAACAGCCGCTGCCGCGAGCCACGACCATCCCGCCTGCCAAGCGCGTAACAGGCCAAAGGTGCAGGCTCCCATCAGCATCGCCAGGCCAAGCTCCGGAGAGATCAGCAGAACCACGGCCTGATTGATCGAAAGCAGCAGCACCGCCTGCCACACCGAAGCTCGGCGCATGGCAAAGAACAGGAGCGCATAGGGCGTGATGAAGCGGAAGAACGTGTAGTTGAGGCCCAGATGCGGTGTAAGCGCACCCAGGGCAAAGAGCAGAAAAGCCGCCCTGCGCAGATTGGCGCGAATGGGCAAGGCATTCAATACAAAGGCCAGCAGCAACAGGCCCAGGGTGCTTTCAAGAATCAAAGTAATGAAGTAAGCCATGTGTATGCTGCAGTGCAGCGCGCGGCTCAGCCAAACCTCCGGCAGCAGCAGCAGCGGCCCGTAGGCGAACTCCATCTGCGTGTACAGCGCGCGGCCCGTATCCCGGCGCACGTTGGCCTGCTCAATGAAATAGCCTGCATCGCCCAGATAGCGGGTGTGCGAGGCCGTGACGATCCAGCCTTCGAGGGCGATCACGCACGCGGACACAAGCAGAACCCCGGCGACGAAACCTCCCCGAAGCGGCTCCCAATTCACCAGTGTCTCGGTGAGCGCACGCCGCTGCGTCCAGAGCGTTCCCAGCAGCACCAGAGCACTCAGACCAACGGCGCACAGGACCGCTACGGGATTATTGAATCCCGCAATGTACGAGCTGGAGGGGGTGAGAAAAGGTCCGGAGGGTACAAAAAGCGGCAGAACAAAAACCAGAACCGCTGCCGCCGCACACACAACCGCCGCGTTCAGCCATGCCAGCCAGGGACGCCGCAGGTTGTGGTGAAGACGTGTCCAATCGCTTTGCGCATTTGCGCTGGCGGACTGCTCGACTAAGCTGGGCATGGGAAACTTCCGTGTGGTTTGGGGGCCTGAAGGCATTGCTTACAGTCGTATGCCGAACGTAGCGGGCACAAGGGAGTCGACGATGGCCTTATGTGAGCGGCAAGGCGTCCAGCGAGGGTTTGGGTTCGGCCCGCGGTTCCCGGTTGGCTGCCGCCACCGTCACCTCTTCCGTGCGGGAAGAGATCGCGCCGCGGGGGGCATACTCTTCTAGCAGAAGAACTGCCGCCACCGCGGTAAAGGCGCAGAGCTCCCCGTAGATTCGCGTCTCCAGAATGACGCCCGTGTAGAACATCACCGCAAACCAGAAGGGCAGAATGTACAGGGTGTTCGCAAAACGGAGCGGTCGCAGACGGCTGCGCAGCAGCACGACGACCGGCAGCACATAACCACAGATATTCAGCAGAATGGGCCACAGCCGCGGTCGCAGGCGGCCAAAGTTCCCCCATAGCCTGACAAAATTTTCCGAGTTGTCGTTGTGGCGAAAGTGGTAGGCAAGCGACACTTTGATCGCGAGCCAGATGGCGAGCAGCAGCGCGGCTCGCGGCCAGGACACCTGTTGTAACGAAAATCTTTCTCCCAGGGACAGACGTCCAGAGACGCGTTCCGATAAAGTATCGGGCAACTCCCGTGACGCGGCATCGAGAACGTAGATGCCGACCAAGAACAGCGTGGTCTCCCGATTCAACGTGCCCAGCACCATCACAACAATCAGCGGCAGGTAGCGCCGCGTATAGATCGCCAGCAGTCCCCCGGCAAAAAAGGCCAGCGAAGGCATGTCATAGGGATAGGAAAAGTTCGCATCGATGTGCACCACATAGGTCCATAGGGTAAGCACCATGAACGCCGGAAACACCAGGGCGGCCAACGTTCCTCGCACGGTCACCGCACGGTATAACCGCACAACGAAGTAAGCTGCGCATGAAAACGAGGCGAGCGAGACAAGATAAAACGCCAGGGTGTCCGGCGTTGCCGCCGAGGGAGCATCGAAGCCGCCGCGCGGGTGAGCGAGATGACGCATCAGAAAAGCCGAATGGTTAATCGGCCACATCAGAAAGATCGGCAGCACCCGCTCTTGAAACGGCAGGCGCTCCCCGCCGGCGAGGTAGCGCGGCATGTCCAGGTAAAAGGTCGTGCTCACAACGTAGTAACGAATAAATTGCAGCGTGGCGCAAACGTACAAAACCCACGTGAAGTAGGTAAAGAGCGCTTTTTTCAAAGGCTTCTCCAAAAGTGATCCAGAAACGCTGGCGAAATCTCATCCGAATTTCATCGGATCGTCGGTCTTCGTATCATCCGGCACGGGTTATAAACGCTCTAGGACACACCCGTTGCCCTGATTTGTAAGATGTAGAGAATGGCTTCCATGGCACGGAAAATGCACGTATGTCGGTAGGATGCTCCGAATTGTGTGCAAACTCGCCCAAACCCGCCCAAGCGCAGCTCCTTTGCCCACCGCTGGGATACGGCAAACAGGGCAGATCCTTGTATTCCAGATCCTTGTATTCCAGATCCTTGTATTCCAGATCCTTGTATTGCAGATCCTTGTATTTCAGCCCGGTATTGTCAGCGTGCCCGCTTCCAAGAATGTTCCGTACGCCTACGGCGAGTGCCGCCCTTTACGCCCTGAGCCCGCCTGCGTGTAGATTGGGAGCAACTTGCCCTTTTCATCGGAGGTTCACATGCTCTCCCGCGTCGCCGATTCGCTCTACTGGATGTCGCGCTACCTTGAGCGCGCCGAGCACACCACACGGCTGCTCGACGTGAACCTGAATCTCATGCTGGATGAGAGCGCCTCCAGCGCCGACCACCGCTGGCCGCGCCTGCTCCGCGCGCTCGGCAAGCCGAGCCGCGCCAAATGGGAGGGCAACCCCTACGCGCTCGCCGGCACGCTGACCTTCGATAAGGAGTTGAAGGCCTCCGTGCTGTCGTGCATCGTGGGGGCACGGGAAAACTCTCGCCATGTGCGCGAACAAATCTCCACCGAGCAGTGGCAGCGCCTGAACTCGCTCTATCTTGAGGTAACGCGGCCTGAACATCGCCGTGTCATGCAGGTGGAATCGCCGCAAGCCTCCAGTGAGGCGCCCTCGGCCTTTCTCGGGCAGGTGCTTGAAGCCATCCACCAGTTCCAGGGCGTCACTGATTCCACCATGAGCCACGGCGAAGGCTGGCAATTCATCCAGGTGGGCCGCTTTCTGGAGCGCGCCAGCGCCACCGCCAAGCTGCTGGAGGCCTACCAGGACGATCTGTGGGCGCAACCCGAGCGCGCCGGCGAGAGCAATCAGTATCTGGAATGGATGGGGCTCCTGCGCAGCGCAACGGCGTTTGAGGCCTACTGCAAGGTCTACACCGCCGACCTCACCCCGGAGCGCATCCTCGAATTTTTGCTGCTCGACCCCGAGTTCCCGCATTCACTGCGTTTTTCTATCGAGGCGGTCGAGTGCGCCTTGGGCAAGATTCACTCCAAAAGCGGCCTCAAGGGGCAAAAGCCCCAAAGCGAACAGCTCCATCGCATCGCCGGCCGGTTGAGTGCACAGCTCAGCTTTTCCGGCATCGACGAGCTGCTGAATGGCGACATCGCCGCATACCTGGGCTCCATTCAGAGACAGTGCCAGGCCATCCACGAAAGCATCTACCAGCTCTATGTGGACTACTCCATTCAGACGGCTCTGGCGGGATGAGCCCCAGCTTTTCTGTCATTCTCCATGGGGACTCTACGATTTGTTCCCTGCATAGCCGGGGATTTGCTCTAAACCGAGGGACAGACCATGTATTACGCCATTCGGCACCTCACGAAGTTTCGTTACGAGAAGACGGTTTCGGAAAGCATCATGGAGACGCGCATGCATCCGCGCTCCGATGCCAACCAGCGCTGCCTCACCTTTCAGCTTTCGGTTACGCCGCGTTGCCGCGTCTTCAGCTACCGCGACCACCTCGCCAATCACGTGCACCACTTCGACATCCCCGGCGGCCACGGGCAGTTGGTGATCGTCGCCGAAGCCCTCGTCGAGGTGCAGCTGCAGCCCCCCTTGCCGGACGCCCTCGCGCCCTCGGCCTGGGCCGAGCTTGATCGTGCGGTGCACGCCGGCGACTTCTGGGAGATGCTGCTGCCCAGTGCCTTCGCCACCCCTACGCCCGCGCTGAAGTCGCTCGCCGCAACGTTCGATGTACGCCGCCGCGAGGACCCATTGAGCGTTCTGCGCACACTCAGCCGGCAGATCTACGACTACTTCGCCTACAAGCCGAACGCCACGCGTGCCGACTCGCCTATCGACCAGGCTCTCACCGCGCGCGCCGGTGTCTGCCAGGACTTCGCCCATATCATGACGACGCTCGTGCGCTCGGAGTTGGGGATTCCCTGCCGCTACGTCAGCGGCTATCTGCATCATGCCGAAGAGGGCCCCGGCCAACCCAGCGACCGCTCCGACGACACCGCCACGCACGCCTGGATCGAGGCCTTTCTGCCCGAACTCGGCTGGGTAGGTTTCGACCCCACCAACAACCTCCTCACCGGCGAACGCCACGTACGCACCGCCATCGGCCGCGACTACGCCGACGTCCCGCCCACGCACGGCATCTTCCGTGGCCGCACCAAAAGCGAGCTGACGGTGGCCGTCCGCGTCACCCCCAGCGCAGGCACCCCGTCGCTGGACCGCGAGCTCCCCATCCCGGAGGACTGGTCCATCCTCATCGAGAAGGCCCAAGCCCTCCCCGAACAACCCCCACCCCCACGCCGCCAGCAACAACAGGCGCAGCAGCAGTAATACACGAACGAACCGTTCACACAGGACGGCCCAAATCTCTCTGGGCTAGTCCTGTGCCGTGGTCGGTAGTTTAGAAAAACACCTTCGCGCCTACCTGAATGTTGCGAGTACCGCGGCCAAAGGGGGCGCTGACAGAGCCGCCGGTGTTGGCCAGGTAGTTCAAGAAGGACGCATAGTACTGCTGCTGGTTATTGACGTTGGAGGTGTGCACAGCCGGGTTCGCATCGTTGAGATTGATATCGGGCGTTCCGTAGTAGGCCCGATTGGGAAGGTCATATGCGTTTAATCTCAGCTGTGCGGAGACACCCTCTTTAATCCGGATCGTCTTGAATAAGCTCATATCCAGGTTATTTACCGTGTTGCCGCGCAGGGTATTTCTGCTGACGCCGGGGAACGGTGTCCCACGAGCCTCAGCTTCATACTGGTTGTCAAAAAGCCACTGCACCTGATTCGGGTTGATGGAGGCGCCTGTCGCGTAGTTGAGGTAGCCGACACCCGGACCCCCGTTGATGCCCGCCGAGCCAAGCGGAGCGCTCGGGTTAGACAGAATCGGACGGCATGTGTCCACCCCGACGACATTGACGTTGTAGTAGTAATCGCAGAAGCTGTACAGCGCCTGACCTTGATTCGCCGTAGGAATCTTTGCGAGAGCCGCTGTGTTCGGCGACGCCTTGTAGGGCTGCTCAGGCGTAAACGGTTGACCGCTGTTGTAGGTCCAGATGAGGTTCGTCGAATATCCGCCCAGAAGGCGACCCAGAAAACCCCTTTGCGTCCCGAAGATGGGCAGTTTGTAAACCAAACCGATCGAGGCGACGTTTGGGTAGGATTGTCCGCTTACACCGCGCTCCGCCACATTGGTATCGAATGGGTTTTGCGGCACGGAGATAGCTTGCCCGCCGGTACCAGAACTGTAGGCCTCGCTGGCGTTATCAACCGTACGGCTATAAGTGTACGTGGCCGTTCCAGACAAACCGTGCAGTTCATGCATGGTCACGCTGGTTTGCAGCGAGTTGTAGATGCTGAAAGCGGTGTTCGCTCGCGTGGTTTCAATACTCAGGTTGCAGTTAAGTCGCCCGAAGCCGTCTGCGGTGGTGGTTCCGCAGTAACTCCCGGCCGGGAACGAGCCGGGGAAGGCCTGTGCCAGCGTACGGTACCCCTGGGTCACGGGCACGTTGCCCGCCGGTGGAGCCAATGCTACATCGGGGTTGCTGTTTAAAGACTGGAAGTTCTTCAGCGAGTGATTGCCCACATACTTCACCTCTACAACGGCAAAGCGGCCCGTCTGGTACTGAACACCGAGGTTATAGTTTTGCGCGTAGGGATTCGTGAACGGAATGCCGACATTCGTCTGGATCTTGGTCCCGGGATCGATGCCGGTCGGGTTGTACTGTCCATCTTGAGCGTTGACGGTCGCATTGGTCGTGCCGGAGGTAGGCAGGCAGCTCACTGTGGTGCCGTTACAAGCGATGGCTCCCGAGTTCGTCACCGGGGCGCTTGAATACACATTCAGGAACAGGTTGTAGAACGCGGGATCGAAGTTAATCGCATAACCGCCACGAAAAACAAGCGCCGGCATCGATTGTGGATTGTAGGCAAAGCCCAGACGGGGCTGGAAGTTTTTGTAGTTTTGTGGAATCAGCGGGAATGTGGTCTGGCTGAGCGGAAGGGTTGTGTTCCAAAGCGGGTTGCTCCCCGTCTGCCGCGCAACCGTCTCGTTGTGAATTAGATTGATGCTCTGCGTGAAAAGCTCCCAGCGTAGCCCCAGGTTCACCGTCAGGGACGGGGTAACCTTCCAGTCATCCTGAAAGTACAGCGCATAATCCGGCTCAGTGAAAGGAATCAGCGGATTGCCGTTGGCGAGGGTCAGCGTTCCGTTGCCGGCAAGAGCATAGTTGTTGTTTGTGAAGTTGAACGAACCGCTGGTGTTGGGCAGGAAGGTGTTGGGTGAGTTTTGATAGTCGAACTCGCCGCCGAAGGTGATGGCGTGACGGCCCAAAGCCCAGTTCGCATTGTCTTGCACCTGCGTCGCCTTCACAATGCGACCTTGTGGAATGTTGGTGGCAGGACCATAGGTGGCGTATGAGGTGACGGCAACGTTGGAAGGGCAGCTGGCGAGGTTTGTGGTGGTGCAGGTTGGGTACGCGCCGCCGCCAAAGGTCAGCTTGGTCTGCTGAAAGCCGTATCGAATCTGATTCAACCAGCGCGGTCCAAAGGTGTGTGTCCAATCGGCACCGACGGAATGTGCGGTATCGAAGGTGTTGTAATAGGTCCCTGTCGAAATCGTTCCGCCGGAAACGAACGTCGGCGCATTCTGGTAGAGGTAGCGCAGGTAAAAACGATCCTTCTGCGTTGCCTGATAATCCAGACGTCCAAGATCTTCCTGATCTGCCGAGGTGCTCACCAAATTGCGTTGAACCGTTGCGAACTGAACGCTTGGAGAGCCGGCCGGGCAGGTCGTCACGGCCAAGGCGCATACCGTTATGTTGGATGGCGCGATCGGCGTGGGATTCCCGGAAGTCACCGAGTAGGGGCCTTGATTGATAAGCGACTGAACATACGGATTGCCGGGAAAAGCGGCATTCAATTGCTGCAGGCCCGTCGGTGTCGGCGTCAACGTGCTGGAGATCGAGGGCGACGCACCGTTCACGATGCTACGGAACAGCGTGCTCCCAAACCCGAACAGCTTGTCCTTCAGAATCGGGGCACCGAGGGTGCCACCCCATTCATTGGCTACATACCGTGGCTTCGGGATATTGATACAGGGCGATGTCGTACCTAGGATGACGGTTTGACCGGGCAGACAGTACCCGAACTCCTCACCTTTTTGGCCCTGGGTCAGAGAGCTGCCCCAAGATCCATCCCAATTAAAAATCCTGTTCCATGAAGGGTGTTGGTGCCGCTCTTGGTGATGTAGTTGACCACCGATCCGGCATTGCGTCCGTATTGGGCGCTGAAAGTGTTGGAGATGATCTGAATTTGCTGTACCGCGTCCTCATTACGAAAGAAGAGCTGAGGGCCGGCGACCGAATTATCATTATTGGCCTGGCCGTCGAGTTCGAAATTGTTCGAACGGCCGCGCTGCCCGTTAGCCGAAAAGCCGACGCCGTTGCTGTTGGAAAAGTTATCGCCGAGCGTACGTACAATGCCGGGTACCAAGAGGGCTAGGCGGTCAAGCCCGCCGCCGGTCGGCAGATCCGTGATCTCCTGCTGGGTAAAGCTCGTCGTAACCTGAGACTGTTGCGTCTCCAACAGACCGTTGGCCGTCTGAACCTCAACGGTTTCCGAGGTATTGACCGAAAGCTTCTGTGTGCCGAAGCTCGTCGCGATATTCGCGTTCACCACAATGCCGTCCAGCACGAGAGGCGCGAAGTTCGGACTGCTGATTGTGATCGAGTAGATGCCGATCGGCGCGTCTTTCAGCTGCACGTCGCCATGATCGTCCGTCTTGCCGCTCAGGATAAGACCCGTTGCGGTATTTTTAGCGTTTACCGGCGCCTGCGTAACCACCGCGCCGCTGCTGTCTGTGATGGTTCCGGAGATCGTGCCTGTAATGATGCCCTGGGCGTGTAGACCCGGCAAGACAACAGACACCGTGGCGACCGCGAGAGGGAGCCACAGCAGAGGCCCCCTTGTAAATTTCACCATTGAGCTTCCTCGGATAAATGGATTCCCAGTGTCTCTTGGTATCTTGAAATGCAAAACTGGGTTTGTATCCGAGCAATCTGCAATCGTAATGCCAAAGTCTAAGCCAAATCGACACGGACCTTCAGCCTGCATACAACGCTACTTCAACGCGTGCAATTCGCTCATGGCAACTGAATCTTATATCTATCCGAAGGTACGTTCCATGAATCCATAACCCGTCAAGACCCGACGTTCCCGCAAGAATGCAAAGCAGAGGCAATCTGTCAGCCCTTGAGCCGCAGCCTTGCCTACAGATCCATCGACTTGAACTTCCACTCGGGAATGGCGCGGACGGCAGTCATCAGAATGCGCCAGATGCCCGGGACATAGAGAATGTCCGGGCCCTTGCGGCCGCGGTCGATGGCTTTGACGATCGTGGCCGCGACCTTATTGACGTCGGCGAACTTGGCCTGCCCCTTCATACCCTCGGTCATGGAGGTCTTGACCGGGCCGGGCTTGATGGTGAGCACGCGAACGCCTTCGCGGTCGATCCTGTTGCGCAGCCCATCGACGAAAGCGGTCAGCCCGGCTTTGGAAGAGCCATAGACATAGTTGGACTTGCGTCCGCGGTCGCCGGCCACGGAACTGAGCACCGCGAGCGTGCCCGCGTGGCGCTGCGCACAGTAATTTGCCAGCCAGGTGAGCAGACTGGCGGGAGCCATGAAATTGGTGTGCAGGATTTGAGCCGCGTCCGCGAACTGCCGCTCGGCGCGGGTCTGATCCCCCAAAACACCCAGCGCCAGGTAGGCCACATCAAGCCCGCCGAGCGCGTTGATGGCGTGCGCCAGCAGCTCCGGATGCATTCCCGTGTTGTCCAGGTCCGCGACCGCGGTTTCGATCAAGGTCGCGCCCCGGGTACGGGCATCGGCGGCCACCGCGGCAAGACGGTCCGCATTGCGCGCCACCAGGAACAGGCTTTCCCCGCGAGTGGCCCAGAGGCGAATACTGGCCTCCGCGATGCCCGAGGTGGCACCCAGCACCAGAATGCGCTTGGGCGCGGTATCGCCCCGGTAGGGTAGGCGCGTCTGGGCCACCGGCCGCGGATCGGGCGAGCTGGCGGTCATGCTGGAAGGGGGGCCGGGACGGTTCGGATGAATGACCGTGCTCACCGCCGCATCCCCTTCTCGCCCACAACCCGCTCCCAGAAGCTCGAGGTGATGGCCGGGTCCTTGTAGCGGGCAAACCGCTCCCACTGTGGATAAAAGACCTGGTACTGCGCGGCCGTCATGCGGGCATCTTTTGCGGGGTAGAGCCGGCCGCCAAACTCGAGCGTCATGTCGGCGAGCCGGTCAAAGAGCGCGAAGCTCTTCTCCGGGCGGATCGGGAAGTCGAGCGCCAGCGTGATGCCGGGCTTGGGAAAGCTCATCATGCCGGGCGAAGGCACATCGCCGAAGACCTTCAGCACCGCCAGAAAGCTGGCCAGACCGGATTTGGCGACCTCGCGCAGGATAGCCACCGTACCCTGCCGCGCGTTTTCCCACGGAATGGCGTACTGGAACTGCAGCAGGCCTTCCTTGCCGTACATGCGGTTCCATTTCAGCACGGCATCCAGCGGGTAAAAGAACGGCTCATAGTCCTGCAGGGCCGTGACGCGGCTTTTGATCTGCTTATGAAAAAAGGCCTGATTGAACAGGCCCACCGTGGTGCTGTTCAGCGCAAAGGGCGGCAGATCGACCGGAAAGACCAGCTTGGGTTCGGAGGAGGTCTTGAGTTCGGCGGGTATCTGGGAGTGATCGCCCTGCATGAAGATGCCGCGGCAGAAGTTCTTACCGGTGGAGGTCACATCCACCCAGCTGACGGTGTATTCGATGTGCTGCGACTGCTCGGTCAGATCGAGAAACTCGTCGATGCCGTGATACTGGATGCCCTGGTAGTCGATCTTGCGGCTCACGATCGGCTTCATACGCAGCTGCGCCCAGGTGATGACGCCGGTCAGCCCCATGCCGCCGATCGTGGCCGAAAACAGGTCCGGATTCTCGGTCGGCGAGCAGTGAATCCGCGTGCCGTCGGAGCGAACGAGCTCAAACTGGGTGACATGGCAGCCAAAGGTGCCGGCGATGTGGTGATTTTTGCCGTGAATATCGTTGGCGATGGCGCCGCCAAGGGTCACATACTTCGTCCCCGGGGTGACGGGCAGAAAGTACCCGTGCGGAACGGCAAAATCCAGGATCTGCGCCAGACTGATGCCGGCTTCCGCGGTCAGCAGCCCCGTTTCGGGATCGAAGGCCAGTAGGCGGTTCATCCCCGTCGTCTTCAGCAGGGTGCCGTCCTTCAGCAGGCAGACGTCGCCGTAGCTGCGGCCCAGCCCCACGGGCAGTGCCCCATGGTGCACACCCCGGATCATCTCCGGGTAGTCGCCCTGCCAGTGAAGGTTGCGCACCTCTGCGTCGTAGGATGGATACCGGCCCCACGACTCGAACGGAGCAGACGCGGCCTCGGTCGGCTCGTTCGCGGAAGGAGCGGCGTTGGCGGGACGGGGTTCTGCTGTGGCGGGCATGGCTTCAGGATAGCCTATGACCAGCGGGGCGGAAGCGCTTTCCGCGCCAGGATTTCGCACGAAAGTAACTATGCCCGAGTCTCCGTACCATCCCGCGCAAGCCGGTGCCCTTCCCGCAATGATCTACCGGCAGCGGCTCCACCGTTGCCGGCATGAGGCCGCCCGGCTCGAGCGAAGGCACGTTCTGCTCGGCTACCTGCGGCTGCTCTGGGTTCTCGCGGCGGCTGTGCTGGCCTGGTACATTTTTAGCCGTCACGCGCTACGCCCGCCCTGGCTGCTTGTGCCCTGCGTCGGCTTCGGCATCACGGCCAGGCTGCATGCGCGGGTATTGGCCGCAACCGCACGGTGCCGGCGTGGGGTCGCCTGGTACGAGCATGGCCTGGCGAGGATCGAAGACCGTTGGCAAGGCCTGCACCCCCGGATATCGGCTATCGACACCGGAGGCAGCCTGTACGCGGCCGATCTCGACCTGTTCGGCCCGGGGAGCCTGTTTGAGCTGCTGTGCACCACCCGCACCGGGCTCGGCGAGGACACGCTGGCCGCCTGGCTGCTGCAAGCCGCCCCGGCCGACGAGGTGCGGGCACGGCAGGCCGCCGTCGCCGACCTCCGCGACCGCGTGACCCTGCGCGAAACCCTCGCCGGCCTCAACCGTCCAGTGCCCCGTTTCGACGCGGATGCCCTTGCGCGCTGGGGTGAGGCCCCACTCGCCGCCGTCCCCCCCTTCCTTCGCTGGCTTGCGCCCGTGCTCGCTGCCCTCACGGTCGCGGCCGCCGTGCGCTGGGCTTTGGGGCACTCGCCGGTGTGGCTCTCCGCCGCGCTGCTGGTGAACGGGACGATTACCTTCTCTCTTGGCCGCCGCCTAAAGCCGTTGTTCGAGCAGACGGAACAGGCTGCACGGCCGCTACGCGCGCTGGCCGGCCTCTTCGCTGTGATGGAATCTGAAAGTTTCACCGCCGAGCGGCTGCGCACCGCGCAGGCCTGCTTTTCGGTCGGTGGAAGGACCGCTTCCCAAGCTATACAGCGGTTGGCGCGCCGCGCCGGCGCCGCGGAGCAGCGCGCCAATTTTTTCACCCGTCTGCTGGACTTCAGCCTGCTCTACTCCGTGCAGCTCGCATGGCTCGTGGCGCAGTGGCACCGGGAACACGGCGCGCAGCTGCGTTCCTGGTTTGGGGCATTCGGCGATCTGGAAGCCCTGTTGGCGCTTTCGGCCTATCACTTCGAGCACCCCGAAGACACGTTTCCCGAACTGAGCGGCGAACCCCTCTTCGCCGCCCAGGCGCTGGGCCATCCGCTGCTGCCAGGGGATCGCTGTATCCGCAATGACCTTGCCCTGGACCGGGCGACGAGGCTGCTGATCGTCAGCGGCTCCAACATGAGCGGCAAGAGCACCCTGCTGCGCGCCACCGGCGTCGCCTGCGTGATGGCCATGGCCGGCGCGCCGGTCCGCGCCGGCCGGCTGCGTCTGGGTCCGCTGCAGGTGGCGGCAAGCATCCAGGTACAGGACTCCCTGCAAGGGGGGCGCTCGCGTTTTTATGCGGAGATCCTGCGGCTGCGTGCGGTCTGCGACCTGGCCCGCACGCGGCCTCCGGTCCTGTTTCTACTGGACGAGCTGCTGGCCGGCACCAACTCGCACGACCGGCTCGCGGGCGCGACGGGCGTCGTCGAAACCCTGCTGCGAGCAGGCGCGATCGGCCTCCTCAGCACGCACGACCTGGCCTTGACGCAACTCGGAACCGAGTTGCAACAGGCCGTGCGCAACGCCCACTTCGAGGACCGGATCGAGGGCGAGGGACTCCAATTCGACTACACCCTGCGCGATGGCATCATCACACGAAGCAACGGGCTGGAGCTGATGCGACTGATTGGGCTTACGGTCTAGCCGGACAGGTAAAAACACATCGCTAAAAACCACCGCAAGCTCCGCTCTAAATCTGATCTTCTGAACGGCAAAGGACCTGCTCGAGCCCGAGTGCCGATAGCGCCCAGGTAAAGCAGGTCCTTGGAGTGGCGTAAGGTCAGGAGCAACGGCCGGTGTGCCGCAGCTCCCGACGCTTCCGTAAGGCTAGGTGCTGAAGATATTGCCGTTCAGACCGTTCGGGAAGAAGCCGCCCTTGACGACCCCCGTGGGTGGCGTGGTAGTGGAGGAGTTCGAAACGCCATACACAATGCCGAGCACCTGGGCCGTGGTCCGCACGGGATTGAGCCCGGTCATGCTGTTCGTGTTGAAGATCTGGGTGATCGCCGGCGGCATGTCAAGCGCATCGGCCGCGGGTGACGTAACCCCCAGCCGGATACACGCGAACCGCAACGCGCCGGCATGTTGCGCCTCCACATCCAGAATCTGCGCGGCATAGTTCAAGGCGGGCAGGCTGCTGGTGAGGTACTGTGCGCCGCCGATGTAGGCGCTGACGCCCACGCCCTCCACCTGACGCGCAATCGCGGCGAAAGTAGCATCGCTATTCGCGGTAAGCGCCGTAGATGGCGCCAGATTCAGGCTCGGCATCGAGACCGGGGTCGCGCCGAAGGACGACTGAATGGTCGCGCGCAGCAGCTCCACATGCAGCACCTCCTCGGTCATCAGATTGGCCGCGATGTTCGCCATGTACGAGTTGGTAAAGGTGATCTTTGCCCCCCCTGTCACCGTGCCCGGGTTCGGCCCCATGTCCGCGGTCGACAGACCGTTGCCGGTCACGACGTAGGAGTAAAAACTGGCCTCAAAGTACTCAAGATTCAAGGCAAACTGGAGTACATCCAGCACCGAAGGCGTGGCGGCGGTGGGTACCGTGATCGCCACCGGCCCGGCGTTGCTGCAGCCCGCGACGCCCAGGGCGCCGGCTGCCCCGGCGGCCATGGTCAGATTTGAGATCAGCTTGCGGCGATTCATGCGCGCGGCGGTGCGCTCCTGCTCGAACTGCTGCGCCTCCGCCATGAGCTGCTCCTCGGAACCGATCTCCGGGCGCTCAAGCAAAGCGGTAGTTGTATCCTGCGAGAACTTTGACACGATGTGTTTCCTCCTGAAGCGTTGCGGATGTCGGTTTGCGAAACCAAATCGGTTTCGCGTCTTCAATCAGCGCTTCAGCGCTAGGTGGAATGAATATTGCCGTTGACGCCCGATGGGAAGAAGCCGCCGGTGGTGATGCCCGTGGTCGGGGTAAGGGTCGTGGGTGTGGATACGCCGTAGACGATGCCGAGATCCTGCGATGTGGTGCGCGCGGGTGCCAAACCGGGCGACTGGTTCGAGGTGTTCGCGTTCGCGGCCCCCGCCACAAACACGTTGAAGAACTGCGTCGCGCTCGGAAGTGTGTCCTGGAAATCGACGGCACCCTGCGGCGCGGCACCGGCATTCGGGCTGACGACAAGCTCAAAGTTGACGGCGCCGAGATGCTGTCCTTCGGCGGCTAGAATCTGCGAGGCCACGGTGAGTACAGCCGGGTTGCTGACCAGAAACTGCGCCGCGCCCGCATAGGCGCCATTGCCCGTCGCGGTGAACTGCCGCGTCACCGCGTAGAGCTGCGCCTCGGTCTCGATGTTGCCCATGGCTGCGTAATAAATATTGGGCATGCTTATTGGCGTACCGCCCAGGGAGGTGATGGTGCTGCGCAGAAGATTGATGTGGTTGGTCTCATCCTGCACAAGGGCCTGAAACAACGAGGTGGTGGCCATGGCCAGGGTGAGCTTGCCCGGCGAACCTGTGATCGTACCGGGGCTGGTACCCATCAACGTGGAGGAGATCGGATTGCCCGTGGTCACGATCGAGTAAAGATTGGCCTCCAGATACTCCAGATTGAGCGCGAAGTTTAGCACATCCGTGATCGGCGGCGTGGTGCCCTGGGCAAAGCCCTTGGGGGTCTCGATGAAGCCGCCACTCACCACAAGGGCGATGGCGCCCATGAATCCACCTGTAAATTTACGCCGGCTGAGCTGGTTCACGGCATGATCGAACGCCAGGAGCTGGCGATCTGTCTCAAGCTGTTCCGCGGTGACTTTTTCACCTGGCTGAAGGAGCGATCTGAACTTCGCATTGAACATGGACTGCAATCTCCTGAGAGAAACGGGCGCCGTCTGGAGCGGCTATGGTGGACGCGGATAGGACAGGTCCAAAGAAACATGGGGTCTGGTCGTCAAGACATCCATGCTCGTCCGCAAACGTGCTGCCCGCACGGAAGACGGGCAGCCTTTCTTTGCTATACCGCTTCAGATGCGGCCTTTGTGGGGGAGGGATGCTCCTGGGAGGCGGCGGCATGTTGGCCTGCTTGTACCCGGACACAACATTGTGCGCACGGTGGCAACGGCCAACGTGCCGCCCTCTCAAAAGCCCGCCCTCTCAAAAGGGCATAGCACGTGGAGTTTGCCCTTGGGGCGGAAATTCTTTTCGACGGGGCGGCCTATGCCCTAGCGGCAGAGCCGGTCCAGCAGCTTGTCCGGCTCCTGCGCGTCCGGAACGGCGACATGCCGCCGGGCAGCCACCATCTCGTTGAAGGTAGACCCGCCCGGGGTCGCGATGCGGGGGTCCCCACGGTAGACCGGATCGGCCATGGCCCCGTCCAGCGTTGCGAACCCGAAGCCGCGGCGGCGGAACAGCGCAATCAGCTCCGGCAGCATGTGTGCATCGAACGCTCCGGCGTGCATCAGCAACACATACGGCACATCGCGGCCATACAGCCGGTGCGCGAGCTCTCGATACACACTGATATACGTATCCGCGGTCGCGAGATAGGTGTCGTGCAGTTCGCGGATTGAGGCCGCATCGCCCTTCGCCACGCAGCGAGCATACGGCTCGTTCCAAAGATAGTCCTGAAAATCCATGGAGGTCTCCGCGATGCGGTATCCATGGGCCTCAAGCCAACCGCGCACGGCCTCGCGCTTTTTCACCGTATCGCCCTCTTCCAGAAAGGGATAGCGGAACCAGTGCCAGTCGCCCTGGGGATCGACCCTCCGCAGCAACGGCTCATTCCGCGCGGTATTGGCCTCATAGCGGGCCGCGGAGAGCTTATCCAACTCGGGATGCGACCAGGTATGGTTCCCCAGCGGCTCGCCCGCCGCACGCCATGCCTGCAGAATATGGATCTGGTACGGATAACGCGCCACGCGAAAGCCGTTGACAAATCCATAGACCGGCGGAAGGCCCTCCTGCTTAAACGTCCTCAGCAGGCTCGCCACGACTGCGGGCCGCGCCATGCCCGGCGGCAGCGGACCGTGTGCGGGCAGATCGTCAAAGGTGAACGCCACCTGCGGGGCCTGTCCCGTAGCCTTCCCGCCTACAAGCAGAAGCAGGCCGCAAAGGGCGGTTCTGACTCCGGCTCCGTGCGGCACCGGCCGCCATCGTCGTCCCATAGAGCGAGTGTAGCTGGCGATGTTTGACCCCTCAGAAGCTCCCGGCTCGAACGTTCGGCCTCGGGTGATTACCAGGAGCAGGTGCACAAAGAGGGCGCAGCCGGAGCCACGCCCTCTTTAAAACGCCTTCAAAGGCGGCCTAGGCGGCCTGCTGCGGCGTGCCGGCCAAAGCACCCTTTGCCTGCTCGGCGAGTGCCGCAAACCCTGCTGTATCCGTGACGGCCAGATCGGCGAGAATCTTGCGGTCCAGCCCGACGCCGGCCTTCTTGAGGCCGTTGATGAAGGTTGAATAGCTCAGCCCATGCATTTTGGCCGCGGCGCCGATGCGGACGATCCACAGCGAACGGTACTGTCGCTTCTTCTGCTTGCGGCCGATATAGGCGAACTTCAGACCGCGCTCGACGGCCTCCTGAGCTGCCTGGTAGAGCTTAGACTTTGTAAGGAAGTAACCGCTGGCGCGCTTGAGAATCTTCTTGCGCCGATCGGTGCGCTTCGTACTCCGTTTAACACGGGGCATGGTGTTCTCCTGTTTGCGTTGCTTGGGTGATGGCGGCTGGAGGCAAGGATGGCCTCTTCGCACGCTTGCTGCTCGGGATCTCGGTGGAGGTGCTCGCGGGGAGCGCTCCAGGGGCCTTCAACGCTTGCTGGCCCGGTGCCCGGTCGCTTGCGCGCCGGAACGGCTTGATCCGAAGGTGGAGGGAGGATACGGCGGCGTTGCCGGCTAGATAAATTTCAAAGCTAGCTGGCTTTCCGGGCTAAGCGTAGGGAAGCATGCGGGCGACCTTGGGAGTATCGGCAACGGAGACGAGCACGATTTTGCCGAGCCGGCTCTTGGTCTTCGATTTCTTCGAGGTCAAAATGTGACGCATCTTTGACTGCCCGCGCTTAAATTTGCCGCTGGCCGTCTTTTTAAAACGCTTTGCCGCACCCGAATGGGTCTTCATCTTTGGCATGGTGTCCTGCTGACTGGTAACTGCAAATATACCGCAGGTCCCAGTCTAGCAAGGAATCAGTTCGGCGGAGAGACCGTGACCGCAAAAAGCCACGCAGCCGGCATAATCTCTCACGAGACGTCGTTCCCCAAGAGACGCCGTTCAAGAGACGCCGTTTACGCGCTCGGTGCCGCCACGGCAGCTACCGGCGCGGGCTCTGTAGCTGCCGGCTTGGGCGCCTTCGGCGGCGGGGGAACGGCTTTCTTACTTGGCGCAAGAATTGCGTGCAGCGTCGTGCCTTCCATGCGCGGCATAAACTCCACCACCCCGGTTTCCCCGATATCCATGATCAGCCGGTTGATGATCTTGTAGCCAAGGTCGCGGTGCGCCATCTGGCGGCCCTTGAAGCGCAAGCTGGCCTTCACCTTGTCTCCCTCGCCGAGGAAGCGCGCGGCCTGGTTCTTCTTGGTTTGGTAATCGTGCTCGTCCACCGTCACCGAAAACTTCACTTCCTTGATGACGATGACCTTCTGCGTCTTGCGCGCCGCGCGCTCGCTCTTGTCCTTTTCGTACAAAAACTTGCCGTAATCCTGAATCTTGCAGACCGGCGGCACGGCGTTGGGAGAGATTTCCACCAGATCGAGGGATCGCTCACGGGCGATGCGCAAGGCCTCAAAGGGCTGCATCACCCCGAGTTGGTCACCGTTCTCATCGATGACGCGCACCTCGCGTGCACGGATACGGTCGTTGGTGCGGATAAAAGACTTCTGCGAACGTTTGTCGTTAAACGGTGGGATGGGCAGCCTCCGGACCCCGTTGGGGATCGCTGTTGCATGAGATGTGATTCCGGTATCGGGCGTTTCACCGACCGGAGTATAGCACCCGCGAGTATAGCACTGTAGCTTGAGGAACAGGTGTAGGACGAACAGGTGCAGGATGAAGAGGTGCAGGACGAAGAGGTGCAGCGCAAGGTCCGGTGCGAGGCTCAGGCCTGCCAAGACGGTTCGGGCCGCTACTTGGGTCGGCCTCCCGGGGGCTGTTTAGCCGCACAACCCACGCGCCGGCTCAGGCACCGTGTCCGTCAAGTCCATGCCCGATACGATCCCGGGCAAAAATTCTCCGCGGCCCGCAAATCCTCCCTCCTCCGCGGCTTGCACCCTGGGCGCACAAGCTGCGAACATGGAACGGAGGTCCGACACCCCACGGGGTACCGCCGCGCTCCACGGCCGAGCCAACCCTCAAAGCCGGGAGCACCGCCAGAGATTAAGGAGACCAGGACTTGCCGAAACGCCGCGTATTACTTGTCGATGATGAAATTCCCGTTCTGTTGACCATGAAAGCCGTCCTTGAGATCTCCGGCTTCGAGGTCGATACCGCCACCAGTGCCAAAGAAGGGAAATCCCGCATAAAAAAGCGGGAGTACCAGATGGTGATCACGGACATGCGGATGGAGTCCGATGCCGCCGGCCGTGAGGTGATCCAGGCCGCCCGCACCGCGCCCTACCACCCTGCCGTCGCTCTGCTGACCGCCTTTCCCACCTCCGACGAGGACTGGCAGGATATGGGCGCGGACAAGATGCTGGTGAAGCCCATGCAGACGGCGCAGTTAATCCAGCAGCTGGAAAAACTGCTGGAAAACCACGCCGCCAAACTCTCCCGCCTATCGGTGGCCGCCGCCGGCGACGGCCCTGCCCAGCGACAGACAGAGCGGCGGGCAGAGAAGAAGACGCTGGCCAAGAATGTTGCGGTGTCCGGCTCTGGACCGGAAACTACCACCACCGCCGCCGTCTAAATCCGCCTTTCAGGCCGTGCTCCAGGCGCTTCTGTCTCGATTCGCGGCGTTTCTACCCCATTCCGCAAGGCCCTCTACCCCAATGGTTGAGGGCCTTGCCCCTTTTGTCCCATGCCCCTTCGCGGCAAGTTCCCCCACACTTTGTGTAGCGAGGCCGGACTTCCCGGCTCCACGGGCATGGATACTCCTCTACAGCACGCGCCCCCTGGCGACCTCACCCGCAGACTCCTGATCGGGTTCGCGCTGTTGCTGGAACTGACGCACCTTCTGGTGCTTTGCCTGCTGCCGCACCCGGCCCTGGTGTCGAATGTGCTGCAGCTGCTGCCGCCCGCGCTGGTCTTCGTGGTCGGCCTGCGACGACGGGCGCGGAGCAACAACGCTTTGGCCCGCCGGCACTGGACCGCGGTGGCGGCGGCCTTCGGCCTGTGGTTGCTGGCGCAAGCCTTTTTCCTGTACTACATGCTCATTCCCGCGCGGCATCCCTCCCTGGTACGCCCTGACAACGTGCTGTGGATTCTTTCCAATCTGCCTCTGCTGCTGGCCACGATCATGACGCGGGAGGAGATCGACTACGTCGGCTGGCTTGACCGTATGCAGGTCTTCCTTTTTTTTGCGGTGCTCTACCTGCTCGTGTTTATGCCGTCGATTCAATTCGATATCGACAACGCCTTCGACATCCAGGACATCGCCCTGGTGCTGTGTTTCCTTTCGCGGCTTTCCATCTGCCACTCGGCGGGGGAACGCCGCTTCTTCGTTCGTCTTCTCCAGTTCATGCTGATTTACGGCACCATGGATCTCGGGGGAATCCTGCTTGAAAGGCGCGGTCTGCTGCCGCGCCATGGCATGGATCTGGTCTGGACGCTGCCCATTGCCGCCTTTGCCGTGATCCTGCTTCGGGACGAACACCCCGCCGCGCTGGGAAACGAGCCTCCAGGCCGTCTGCTGCTGGCGGCGCGCAGCGCGCAGGGCTTTGGTGTGGCCATTCTGGCCTTTCTGTCCATGGCCGTGTCCGGTCTGCTCGCGGTACATCTTCCGGTGCTGGGCGGCATCTTGGTCTTTGGCGCGTTTGCCCTCTTTGCCCTGCGCACCAACGCCCGCGAACGTGCCTGGCATCTGTCCCATGGATCGCTGGAAAAGACGGCGCTGCACGATACCCTCACCGGTCTTGGTAATCGTATGAAACTGCGCGGCTGCCTGGAGGAGCATCTGCTGGATTCCCCTGCCGGTCTCGGGCCAGTCCTTGTGTTTGTCGATCTCGACCGCTTCAAAGCCATCAATGACAGCCTAGGTCATGCGCTGGGCGACCAATTGCTGATTGCCGTCGCCAACCGCCTGCGGATCGCGGCGCCGGCCGGTTCGGTCGTCTGCCGCCACGGGGGCGACGAATTTATCCTGCTCGCCTTGGCTGCCCACGCCAAGCAGGCCGAGGCGATCGGCGCAACTCTACTGGAGGCATTGCGCCCGGCTTACCTGCTGAAAGGTCACCAGCTGCATTGCACGGCCAGCATCGGCGTGGTGCTGGCGGCCCCCGGAGAGACGGCCGATGAGCTGCTGCGCACAGCGGATCATGCCATGTATCGCGCCAAGCAACTTGGAAAGAATTGCGTGCAGTTCTTCGACGCCGGCCTGCGCAAGGAGATGAGTCATCGCTGGCTCATGGAAGCGGCTCTACGTCGCCAGCTGGAGGAGGGCGGTCTGGATGTGGTCTTTCAACCGATTCTCACTGTGGAGGGCGGGTCCATCTCGGGCTTTGAGGCGCTCGCTCGCTGGCGTCATCCGGTCTTCGGCGATGTCCCCCCGGCGGAGTTCATCCCCCTAGCCGAAGAATCAGGCCTGATCCTGCTGTTAGGGGCCCAGATCCTCGAAAAAGCGAGCCGGCAGGTGGCTCTGTGGAACTCACTCTGGCAAACAGAGCTTTCGCTCAGCGTAAATGTGTCGCCACGCCAGTTTGCCGATGCCGGCCTCCTGAAGGTCGTGCTGGAAGCACTCGAACGCACGCACCTGCCCCCACGTTTACTGCAGCTCGAAATCACCGAAACCGCCCTGCTCGCGAATCAGGATCTCGCCAAGCAAACCCTCACCGCGGCCCGGACGCACGGTATCCGCATCTCTTTGGACGACTTCGGCACAGGCTACTCTTCGCTCGCGTTTCTGCTGAATCTGCCGGTCGATGAGGTAAAGGTGGACCGTAGCTTCGTCTCCGAGATGCGCGTCGATCTACAACGCAAAGAACTGGTGCGCGCGGTCGTGCAGCTCGGCCAATCGCTCGGCAAACGGGTCGTCGCCGAGGGAGTGGAGACCGAGGAAGACCTGCGTGAACTGGCCGCCATGGGCTGTGAGTGCGCCCAGGGCTGGCACATCGGCCGTCCCATGTCGGCCGAGGCGACCGAGGCAGGGTTGCCCGCCTTTGCCTCGCTTGCGCGAAAGGGACGCCTGGTCTGGGTAGAACCGGGACCCTGGCCAACCCACGCCCTACCCCTGAACCGCGAGCAGCACCCCGTCACAGCCACAGTGGAGGTGTAGGCCCGGCGAGAACCATGCAGGCCCGGCAATATGCCCTCTACGACATGACTTTCTGCAAAAGTGCTCGTACCGGGAGATGCCGGCTAGAGGTAGACCACGCCGGTAAGTTTTTCGCTCGCTTCCCAGAGCGCCTTCGCGGTAACTTCGTCTAGGGCCTTCGCCCGGGGTTGCACCACCTTGGGATACCCCTTGATCTCACCCATGCCGTCGGGCCCTATGTACGCTCCACCCGGCACGCCGGGTAGCGTAGCCGCATACTCGAGCGGCAGCGCTCCCATGGCGTCATCCTGCGCCAGAAGCGAGACCGCCAGCTTCATGACCTTTGTTTTCAGACCGCCCCCATCGCCCGGTCCATTCTGAAAGACGTTGGTCTTCGCTACCCCGGGATGCACAGCGATACTGAGAAGCGAGTCCCCAGCCGCTTTAAGACGCCGGTCCAGTTCATAAGCAAACAGCAGGTTCGCGAGCTTCGTATTGTTGTAGACCCCCATGGGATCGTAGCTGCGCTCGCTCTGGAGGTTGTTCGCCTCCACCGTTCCATTGCGATGCGCCAGTGAGGACACCGTCACCACGCGGGCTGCGGCGCTTCTCCTTAATGCCGGCAATAACAGGCCGGTAAGGGCAAAGTGCCCAAGATGATTGGTGGCGAACTGCCGCTCAAAACCGTCCACGGTCAGTTCCCTTTTGGGAAGGGCCATCACCCCTGCGTTGTTGATCAGAACGTCCAGGGCCTGGTCGCGGCGCAGAAACGCCTCCGCGAACGAGCGCACCGAAGTCAACGAGGCCAGGTCGAGTTCGACCACCTCGGCGCTGGCGCCGGGGGCCTCGCGGAGCAGTCGCTGCAAGGCGTCCTGCCCCTTGGCGGGGGAGCGCACGCCCAGCAGGACATACGCTCCATGTCTCGCCAACTCCAGCGCTGCCTGGTACCCAATGCCGCTGTTCGCGCCCGTGACCAACATCACTTTGCCGGTCTGCGGGAGCATCTGCGATGCTGTCCATCTCGTTGTCGCCATCGAACAGGTCTCCGGAACGTAGTCGTGCTTTCATCCTCCCACGGCGGCCGGCAAAGCGGCACCTGTTTCCGTGATCGTTGGTAACCACCTGTTGCATTACAAGCAGCCTCTAGCTGTTTTCCACTTTCTGCCTTTACAATCAAGCGGCAAGTGGACCTTATGGCTGCATACTGCAGGTGTGGCCTTTCAAAGGCTGCCGGGCGCCATAGTCGCAAGGGGATGAGGCTGATGACACAAAGCGCACAACGCGCACATGTACCGGGGGGCCTCGCGCTCCTTCTTCTGCTCGTGGGCACCACGGGCTGTTCGAAGCTCAAGGCGCGCGATCAACTCGTGAAAGGTGTGCAGGAGTTCAAGGCCGGCCACTACGAAACAGCGATCGATCGCTTTCAGGAATCGGTTCGGCTTGATCCCACCTATCCAAATGCCCAGACGTATCTCGCCACGGCCTACAGCTACCAGGTGCAGCCGAACAACAACACCCCGCAAAATCTGGCGGTCGCGCAAAAGGCGCTGGACGGGTTCAACCAGGTGCTGCAGCGCAATCCGAACGATGTAGACGCCTGGCGGCAGATCGCGTCCATCGACCGAAACGTGATGAACTTCGACAAGTCGCGCCAGGACGAGCTCAAGGTCATACAGCTCGATCCCAAGGACTCCGAGGCTAATTACTCGGTCGGGGTAGTCGATTGGCAAAGGGCGGACAAGAACGCCACCGATCTGCTGAAGGCCAACAAGCTCACGGACGATCGACTCGGCAATGCCAAACTGCCGCCGAAGGTCTGCTCGCAGCTTTCCTCTGAAAACACGCCCCTGCTCGACACCGCGCAGCAGTTTCTGAATAAGGCGGTCGACTTGAACCCGACCTATGACGACGCCATGCAGTACCTCAACCTTCTGTGGCGCAGCAAGGCCGAGATCGAGTGCGGCAATGACGCCGCGCGTAAGGACGATATCGCCAAGGCCGATGACTGGGTTCATCGCGCCATGGGGGCCGCGAAGGCCAACGAAGCCGCCAAGGAACGCGCCAACTCCGGCGGCATCGACATGACGAAATAACCGGCCAATCACTCAAGGGGCCTCCTTCATGGAGGCCTCTTCTTTGAGCCTCCGAGCAAGTTACTCGGCTGCGATGCCGCGCAGCCCAACGCAGATTCCCTTCGGGAATGACAAAAGAAGAGCAAAGGCGCTATTTCCTCGTATGGCGCTGTGCTCCTTCAGGTAAGGCTGTGCTCCTTCAAATACAGCCGTGCTCCCTCAGATTCGACCGTATCTCCTCAGTGACAGCCTGCATTTTTTATGTGGGAATTTGTGCTCAAGGACCGCGGCGCTCCAGCCGTGCCGGCCGTTTCGGCTCGGGATGCAGCGCTTCATCGTTTTCTTTCGCGGTCGGGTGTACGCCGAAGTCCCATACGCTGCTGTTGATCGTCCGGTCGTTCAATACCTCAACCAGCACGTACTCGCCGAAGACGAGCGGCTCCCTGGGAACAACGCGCTCCCATTGCCCTCCAGGAAGCGGCTCCAGGCGAGTTTCCACAAGGTCCGGCTGCGCCCGTCCGCTGTCCAGCAGACGTAACACAAAGCTGCTGAGCGCCCGCTCGCCGCGGCGTACATCCACGCGCTCAATGACGTAGCGGCTGCCCGTCGCCCCGCCGCCGGGCGTCACCCTGCCCGACTGGCCCCCGGTATCCACGACGAAACCGCCACCCCCTGTAGTCTCCTCCGCCGTTCTGCTCTCCAGACGCACAAAAAATACCGGGTCCGGCACATGCAGCTGTACATCGGCGCGCTCGTCTTTCAGGAACAGCAAATCGTGCGGGCTGGCCTGTGGATTGATCTCCTTTTTCAGCACATTGTGCGCGGTTTCTCGGTTCAGATCGGTATTTTGCTGCGGCATCGGCACCAGCTCCGGTGTGCCTTGAAAGGTATCGAGCACCAGCACACTGTCTTCCTCGGGTAGACGCAGATCCTTGGCTACCTCGGGCGTGGCGGCGGCGCGCGCGGCCTCCTCCCGGGCCAACTCCGGGCTCAGCACCGGCGGTTGCGCCGCTTCGGGCGGCTGGTTGGGATCGTGCGCGCGCTCCCATTCCTTCGTCGCAGGCAGGTCAACCAGCGCCAAGGGGATATCCTCCTCCGCGCCGTCGCGTTCCGCCGACCGATAACGGACGACGTCACCCACCACACGGTAGCTCAGCACCGTTTGGTAGCCGCCATCCTTCAGAATCAGGCGGATACGGTGCTGCGGCGTCTCCCGCTGCGCCGCGATCGGCGGCTCCAGCGGACGCCGCTCCTGCGCCGACATCGCCGGACAGCCAAGATTTCCAACCACCAACCCAGCGACGCCCAGCGCAAACCGGGGCAGTAGACCGCGAAACCCGCATATGTGCTTCTGGCCGACCCGACCCGGGCGAGATGGAGGAGTCATTCGCACCTTACTCACGGTCTCCCGGTCTGGACTGAATTTTTACGAGAAAAGCATCGGCCTTTGTGCCGGCATCGGGCTCTACGCGCACGCGGACTGCGGTGCCGGGGGGCAACGCCGCCAAAGGCAACGTTGCCGTATGCAGGCCCAATTCGCTGTTCGCCGTCTGGGTATGTTGTTCGCGGCCACTATTCCTCCAGAAAATCTTCGCGGGCGACGCTAGATCTACCCGCAGATCCTTCCCCGCGGTGGTGTAGCCACGCCTCTGCTCTGGCCGCCAAATCTGGAAACTCGCCGGATGCCGGGCGTGCACATAGCGCGCGACGGTCTGCGGCGGCTGGTCCCAAACGGCTTCCCCATGCAGGCTGCGCAGCAGCTTCAGATACTCCGCATGTGCCCAGACCAGGGGCATGCCCGAGCCGGTGGGGCGACCGTTGTACAGCTCGCGGCCGGGGATGTCTTCGGCATCCCACACCTGCTCGGGCAGCATACCGCACTCACTGGTCTGCCGGGCCATGGTCCGCAGCAGGGCAAGCGCCTCCTCGCCGTGACCCGCGGCGAGTTCGTAATGTCCGCGCTCACCGCACAGCAGGGGCCAGCCGCGGCCCTCGCCCGCCATCTTAAAGGGTTTGCCGTTTGCCGGCTCCCCATAGCCATCCCGGGAGGAGCGCCGCCACACCGGCCCGGTGCGCGTTTCGCGCCGCAGGGTGGCATCGATCACCTTCACCGTATCGAGGATGCGCGGATCGTCCGCCGCGCGCAGGCCGAAGCGCACCAGCGCCAGAGCGTCCGGGCTCACGATATCGATGGCCGGCTGGTGGTTTTGTCCAAACGGCAGGTTGCGCAGCAGGATCTTCAGCCGGCCGGCCTCACGTTTGCCGATCCGCTCCGGTGGGGTCATGCGCAGGTAGCAGCCCGCCACGCCATGCGCCCGCGCCAGCGGGGTGTCCTGCACATAGGTCAGCTCATCGATGCTGTCGTTCCAGGCATCGGCCGTTTCACGAAGGAAGCGGGCCTCGTCCGCGGCGCCGCGCTCGTCCGCACAGTCCGCCCCGGCCAGCAGCGCCGCGACCTGCACGGCCATGGTAAAGGGCGAGTAGCCCGGGGTCGTCTCCCATCTGTCCTGCTGTGTCACCGGCCCATGCTGCAGCATATAAACGATTGCGGCACGAATCATCGGCTGGACGTCATGGCCCTCCAGCGCATTGTCACGCCGCATTTTATCGGCCAGCAGGACGGGCAGCGCGATGCCGTCCATCTGGATGGCACCCATGTTCTGCGTGCCGTCCAGCCACATATTCTGACTCCAGCCCCCATCCGGCTCCTGCGTGCAGGCCAGGTAAAACAGCGTCGAACGAGCGGACCTGGCATCACCGTAGGCCAGTTTGCCCATGGCAACCTCGGCCAGGTCGCGCGGCCAGACGACATGGTAGCCCCCGAGATCCCGGTCGGGCCTTGCAAACCCCCATGGCAGGGAAAGGCTGGCCACAAAACCTCCTGGAAAACGCTTCGACTGATGCGTTTCCAGCACGGCCGTGCAGACGCGGTACATGTCCGGACCAGGTTCGGTGCCGGGCTTGGCATCCGCTTCAGCAAGGTCTTTCATGTCGGCGTAGCGGCCCTGCTCCGCCTGCCAGCCCTGCACAAAAAGGTCGCGTGTTCGATCGAAGTTCTGGAGCAGCCCGGCACGCGCCTGCTGCCCTGCCTCGGCCGGGTCCCTGCCAAAGGCCACCGAGACGGTGAAGGAGCACGATCCCTCCCTCCACGGCGCGGCCCGCAGGTCGATCTCCGCCGCGAGCGCCACGTTGCCCGGCTCCGCGATGTTGGTGTCAGGCAGGGGTTTGCCTTTTGACAGCAGCGTGTAGGCGTCCGTGGTTCCGATGTAGCCGATACTGGACATCCTGGGCGCGGGCTCGGTCGCCACGGCCAGGGCTACCTGGTTGCGGCAGGCAAACAGCATCGAAACCCCCTTGTAGTCACCCGCCCAGGCATGGTTCTGAGAGCCCTGATCCCCGACATGCGGATCGAGTAACAGAAATAGCCGCAGATCTTGGCCATCGGCCGGGGTAAAGGTGGTCCGCAGCAGCAGAACGTCGCGCAGCGGGTCCGTCACAACTTCCTTGGACATGCTGTAGCGGCCGCGCTTGCACTGCGTCTGGATGCGGCAGCCCGGCACACCCGGCGCCAGCCAGTCCACACGATGTTCGGCATCCCAGGTCTCGTCGGAGAAGCCGTCGGGACCGGTAACCAGAAACCGTAGCGACCGCGTATTGGCCTGATCCACATCGGGGTAGTAGATCTCGGCCAAGGTGCCGTTGTTGACCGTGAACCAGATCCGGCTGCGTGCGGAGGCCGCCGTGCCGACCATTGTCTTCGCCCCGGAGGTCCAGCGCGGCTCTACACCCGGACCCCCTCGGGCCTGCCGCTTTTCTTTGGGCTGTGTAACCCTGCGCTTCTCGGTACCCTTATCCATGATGTGTGTCCACCCTCATCAGAGGGCCGGCGGACACGCGCTGTTGTACGCCGGGCGCACACGATGCTGGGCCATGAAAAAACGCTGGGCCATGAAAAGCGCTGGGCGCGGGATTGAGCGATACCCCGCTAAAACTGCCTTGATCGCAACCATTCCCGGAATTTCGGGCCCAGATCCTCCCGCTTCAGCGCGAACTCGACTGTCGCCTTCAAAAATCCGAACTTGTCGCCCGCGTCGTGACGTTCCCCTTCATACAGGAAGCCGTAAACGGACTCGAACTCCAGCAGGGCCTTGATGGCATCGGTCAACTGCAGCTCGCCCCCGGCGCCCGGCTGCAGGCCTTCGATCATCTCGAAGATACGCGGCGTCAGGATGTAGCGGCCGATGATGGCATTCTGGCTCGGTGCCTCCGAAGGCTTGGGTTTTTCCACCATGTTGCGGACCTTCAACAGCCGCGGATCGTCGCCGTCCGGCGTGCAGTCCAGGCAGCCGTAGTTTTGAATGGCCGAGCCTTCCACCACCTCGGACGCGATGATGCTTGCCTGCTTGGTCTCATACGCCTCCACCATCTGCTTCATGCAAGGAACCTTGGCGTAGACGACATCGTCCGGCAGGATCACCGCGAACGGCTCGTCGCCCACCAGCGCCTTGGCCTGCAGTACGGCATGGCCCAGCCCCAACGCCTCCGACTGGCGCGTGTAGGTGATGTGCGCCAGCTTGGACATGGAACAGGCCAGCTCCAGCAAATCATGCTTGCCGCGGGCCGCCAGCTGCCACTCCAGCTCCGGCGCGCGGTCGAAATGATCCTCCAGCGGCGTTTTGCCGCGGCCCGTGATGATGATGATCTCGGTGCAGCCGGCGGCGACAGCCTCTTCCACGCCATACTGGATCAGCGGCTTGTCGACCAGGGGCAACATCTCCTTCGGAATCGCCTTCGTTGCCGGCAAGAACCGAGTTCCCATGCCCGCGGCGGGTATGACCGCCTTTCTAACCTTCTTCGATGTCATGCCCCAAGACTTCCTTACTGGTAACTTCTTAAAACGTCCGTCTGTTTCCTAGGCGACGATACCACGCAGCCGTTTCGGTGCTTGAAATCAATAGTCTGCACTTCCGTACTCCGTCAAGCCTCGCGCTTGCGACCTCATCCTGCTGTCGGGTCTGCCGAGGTCTCCGGACGCCGGCACTCGATGCCGAGACAGTTGCGCCAGCGGCCCTCACTTTCCACCTCCGCAAAGGCCGGATCGCCGGAGTCGCCAAAGGCCGCGCGCCGGATGGCGGTGAAGCCCGCGGCCGTCAGCTCTTTGGAAAAATTGCGATAATCCCACATCCAAAGGTGCTGGCTGCGGCCAAACAGCGCCTTGGGCAGCGAACGCACGCCGCGCGCCGATTGCTGCTCGCCCAGATAGGTCTCCGCCATGAAGACGGAGGCTGCTTCCGGCTCGGCGGAACCAAGGTACCGCCGCGCGTAGAACTCCAGGTCCGGAACCACAAAACGAAACACCCCGCCCGGCGCCAGATAGCTCCACACATGGCGCAGCGTCCGGCGGCAATCCTCGAGCGACAGGTGCTCCAGCACGTGGGAACAGTACACGCGGCTGGCGGCGCCCTGCCGCACCGGCAGCCCCTTGATCACATCCCCGTAATGGATATTTACCGGATAGTCCGGAAAACCCTTGCGCACCAGCATCGCCTTCAGAAAAGGCAAACGCTTTTCCAAGAGAAACGCCGGGCCCGCATCGAAGTTCAGCCAGGATGCGGGAGCGCAGGTGCCACAGCCGAACTGCACATTTTCCCCTTGCATATGCGGCGATTATAGGAGCCGCGACGGTCACGTTACGTCCCTCGAAAGGGGGACGTAACGTGACGAAAGGGGCTTGCGCCGGTCATTACAGTACCGGCGAATCGTTGTGCAGCATCGCCTTGCGAACCACCTTCAGCGGCGCGGGCCCCTGTTTCATCAAGGCGTCGTGAAACTCCCGCAAGGAAAACGCCGCACCCTGCTGCGCCATCAGATCCGCGCGCAGCTTCAGGATCTCCAGCTTGCCGAGCGTGTAGTACAGATACAGCGCATCGCTGGTGCCGCGCTTGGTCTCCACCTCCGCGATAGGCCTCGCCTGGTAGCCCTCGGTCACGAAGAAATCTTCGGCCTGCGCGGTCGTCAGCGCCCCGCCCACGCCCGTGTGCATGCGGATGGCGACCACGAAACGCGCATCGCGCAGCAGGGCGTCCTGTAGCTGGCCCAGGCGGATCAGATTCGACTCGCGCTCGTCCTTCGCGCCCACGCCGACCGCGTTATACCCCTGGTCGAGCATCATCTGCTCGCAGTAGTGCGCCCAGCCTTCGATATAGGTATTGGCGCCGATCACCTTGCGGATCGTCGATGGAAACTGCGGCTGGTACAGAAACTGCACGTAATGGCCGGGGTACGCCTCATGCACGCTGGTGGACACGATGGTCCCCACGTTGAAGGCAGCGAGGTAGTCATTCTTGCGCTGTTCGGTCCAGCGCGGGTCGGGCAGGGTGACGTTGAACAGAGCCTTGGTGGAATGCGTCTCGAACGGCCCCGGCGGGTCCATGGAGGCCTGCGTCGTGGCCCGCTCGAAGGGCGGCGTCTCCTCAAGCGTCGGCTCTACCGTACTTGGAATCGTGATGATGTTTTTTGCATGGATGAACGCGATCTCGGAGGCGAAGCGGTCGTGAAAGGCACCGAGCAGATGATCGGGCGTGGGGTGCATCGTGGCCAGCTCCGCGAGCTCCTGCTGCGGCGTCTTGGTTGGATCGATCTGTTTGGCTACCCGGGCGAACTCCGCCTGATTCTTGTGCAAATCATCCAGGCCGATCTGCAACAGGCGGTCCAGCGGGGTGTCCACCATCTCGTTGTAGGCCAGCGCTTTCGCGAAGGTATCCGCGCCGTAGCGGAAGTCGCCGTTCGAGCGCGGCAGCAGGTCGGTCTTCATCCATTGCGCATAGCTTTGGAGCGCCGCGACGACAGCGGCGTTCGACTTGGCAAAATCGGCCTTCGCCTGCGTGTCGTCGGCGGCGGCAAACGCCTCGGGCACATCGTGCTGAAAGAAGCTGACCAGACCGTCGATCTGTTCGAGTGCGATTTCGGTATAGATCTTCGGCGGATTTTTCAGGTTCGCCCGCGCGGCCGCAAACACCTGCGGCATCAGCTTTTCGCGCGCGATCGCCGCGTGCAGACGCGTGTTCACCGGCGCATACGGCCGCTCCATCAGCGAGAAGATCGAGCCCGTGATGCCGCTCGAGTAGCTGTCCGGGTTCTTCTCCCAGCCGCGAATCACCTCCAGCTGCAGCAGCTGGCTCTTGATCTGGTTCAACAGGATCTCGCGATCGGCTGCGGGTTCCTGGTCGAGCGCGCTCGCGTCGATGGCCGAAATTTTGCGCTCCCAGTCGTGCAGCGCGGCAATCTCGCGCTGCACGTTCGCCGCTGAATAATCTTCCAGCTGTGGGTCGTACTGGTGCAAACCCAGTTGTGTCGCTTGGCTGGGGTTGTACTTGTAGAGGACCTGCTCAAAGCACTGGTTTGCCAGATAAGTAAGCGTCTGACCCGCGCCATCGGCCGAGACACGTTGTGCGGGTGAGGAGACGACCGAACCGCAAAGGAGGAAAAGGGCAGCAACACGCTTCCGCATGGGAGCAGTGTATGCGAAACCAGGGCCGATCTCCTGCCCGCTTGGCCGAGGTGAAGCGTATCTTGACTTTTACCCGCATGACTGCGGTGCTGTGAACGACACACTTCGGCGAGGAGCCCTCTCATGCCCAGTTTTGCGCCTTTGCTTCTAGCCGCCGCGCTCACGCTCGTACCAGCGCAGCAGCTGGCAGCGCCGAACGCGCCTGCGCCCAGCACGGAAGCCTCACGGAAGACCGCATTCGTGAGCGGATATCTGCGGCCACCCATCCTGGTCTTTCAAGTCGATCCGGAGTTCACGGAACAGGCTCGCAAGAAGCACATCAGAGGCAACATTGCCGTAGCCGCGACGATCGATACGGAAGGCAACCCGCAAGACGTACATGTCGTACGTGGTCTCGGCCTGGGTCTGGATGAGAAAGCCATTGAGGCGGTAAAACAGTACAGGTTCAAGCCCGCGCTGCGGGACGGCACTCCCGTCGAGTTCCCGATGATGATCGAGGTCAACTTCCAGATCTTCTAAAGGCTTGCTAGTCTTCACTGGCCGGCCTACCCCGAGTCATTCTCCGATGATCGCTCGGAATGAGGCTGGTTCGGCGGGCGATCAGCTTGACCGCCTGGGCAAATTTGGAACGCATGGCCAGGCGGTACCGCGCGGCGCTCACCGGCTCCTTGCTGAAAAGGTGATAGCCGCCCGCGCTTTGCACATACCGGCCGAATCGTTGCGCAATAATTTCCAGGGCCTTCTCCGTGTAGAAGGAGACGTGTTGGCCGCTGGACGGTGAGTAATACCACCAATCGTCCAGCGCGGGCGTGGGCTGCGGCACGAGCAACGTGGATACGAGGACGTTCGGCGCATGGGCCATCAGCGACTCCAGATCGCGCAGCGGATCGACCAGATGCTCCAGCACCTCAAAGGCCGTGACGAGATCGTAGGACTGCGCGGCGTCGTACTCAAAGCCGCGAGCGAAGTGGTTGGCGGCGTAGAGATCCTTCCAGAAAAACGGGTATCCCCTGTCACGCATCAGGCGCACAAACACGCCGTGGCCGCCTCCGAAATCGACGCCGCGGGTAAAGCGGGGAAATACGGTCGTGAGCAGGCTGCTCGTCAGCGAAGCATTCATCACGTTGCGGCTGATGGCACCGACATCCTGGCTAGCGATGGCCTCCGTGTACGCTTCCGACAACCAGTACGGGGCCTCGGTTTGCATGAACCCGCAATGCGTGCAGCGGAAATACGCCACCCGGTATTGAAACAGGACGGCCGTTTGCCCGAACGGCTCCGATGGGTGCTGGCAGATGTGACATTGCATCGCTCGCATTCTCCGAACTTTGTGTATGCCGCCCTACAGTGAGCCGCTGCTTGCTTCCCGAAGCTCCAGCGCCGCCAGTAGATCCCGTGTTTCACGGATGACGTCCTCGGCCTTGGCGCTCGTCAAAGGCCAACGCAGTACGCCCTGCGGCGTGAGCTGGGCGCCATCTTTGGCGTTTCGGCCGACGAGCCGCATCAGTGCGCCCACGTTGATGCCTTTGCCGCCCTCGGCAGGCGCGGCGTGCAGCTTCTCACTGAAGCTCAGGAACAGCATGTCGCGCATGGCCTTCATCTGCCCTGCTTTGGCGGCGACAGGGGCGCTCGCCGAGCGCGTGGCGACCGTTTCGCGCAAGGCCTGCGTGGCATTGGTGGCGGTTGTCTTGTTCAGAGCGGCGCGGCTGGAGAAGTTCAGCGCGGCGACCTGGGGCGCCTGCCCATGGCGTCCGGCCAGAGGCAACGGGGACCGCGGCGACTGCGACATTCCCAAGCGCGAAGCGTTGCCCCAGACCGGCGCCGCGGGCCGCGGTGTAGCGACGGAGCGGACAGGAACAGCCGGCCTCGCGGGCGCGGGCTGTTTGGGGGACTCCTCAACCGCGACACGCTTGCGCTCCAGTTGCGCGATGCCCAAACGCTCGCATAATAGCCGCACCTCGCCCACCGCGAGCAGGTGCAGCACGCTTTCAGGCGGCTTGCCGTAGCGGTCTTCGAGCTCGGCACGCACATCGGTCAGCACGGCCTCGGACGCCGCGCCCGCGATGCGCTTGTACATGCGCAGCCGCTGGTTTTCTTCGGGGATATAGCTGTCATCGATGCGCAGCGACACACCCAGATTGACCGTGACCGCCGGGCGCTCCTCGCGGCCTTCGCCCTTCATGCGGCTCACGGCCTCTTCGAGCATCTGCGTGTACATCTCAAAACCGATCGACTCGATGTGACCGCTTTGTTCACCACCCAGCATGTTGCCCGCGCCGCGCAACTCCAAATCCAGCGCCGCAATCTTGAAGCCCGCGCCGAGATCGCTGAATTCCTTCAACGCCGCGAGTCTGCGCCGTGCGATCTCCGTCAACTGCTGCTCCGGCGGGATCAGCAGATAGGCATACGCGCGACGGTTCGAGCGGCCCACACGCCCACGCAGCTGATACAACTCGCTCAACCCATGACGATCCGCGCGGTTGATGATGATCGTGTTCGCGCGCGAGACGTCAAGGCCATTCTCGACGATGGACGTAGCGCAAAGCACATCGAACTCGCCGTTCATAAAGCCGAGCATCACGCGTTCAAGCTCTGCCTCGGGCATCTGCCCATGACCCACGGCCACGCGCGCCTGCGGCACCAGTTCGCGGATGCGCTCGGACATCTCATAGATCGTCTCCACGCGGTTACTGACGAAATACGTCTGCCCGCCACGCTCCAACTCGACCTCGATCGCCGTGCGCACCAGCTTTTCATCGAACTTCGCGACAACCGTCTGAATCGCCATGCGGTCCTTGGGTGGCGTCTCGATCACACTCATATCGCGCAGCCCCACCATGCTCATGTGCAGCGTGCGCGGAATGGGCGTGGCGCTCATCGCCAGCACATCGACGGAGGCGCGCATCTTCTTCAGGCGCTCCTTGTGCCGCACGCCGAAACGCTGTTCTTCGTCGACCACCAGCAGCCCGAGATCCTGAAAATGCACGTTCTCGGCGAGCACGGCATGCGTGCCGATCAGGATGTCCACCTTGCCGTCGGCGACCTTTTCCAGCACCTCTTTCTTCTCCTTCGCGGTGCGGAAACGTGAGATCATCTCGACCGTGACGGGGAAGCTTGCAAAGCGCTTCTTGAAGCTCTCAAAATGCTGGAAGCAGAGCACCGTCGTCGGCGTGAGCACGGCGACCTGCTTCGAATCCTGGATGGCCTTGAAGGCCGCACGCATGGCGACCTCGGTCTTGCCGTAGCCCACATCGCCGCACAGCAAACGATCCATCGGCTGCACGTTTTCCATGTCGCTCTTGATGTCTGCGATGGCATTCAACTGGTCGTCGGTCTCGTTGAAGTCGAAGGCCTCCTCAAACTCGCGCATCATCGCGGTGTCGGGTGAGAAAGCAAAGCCCAACGCCGATTTGCGCTGCGCGTACAGCTTTAAAAGCTCATCGGCCATGTCCGCCATGGCCTTCCTCACACGTGCCTTGGTCTTCTGCCACGCGGGGTTGCCGAGCTTGTTCAACTGCGGCGCGGGACCCGTGTCCGTGGAGCGGTACTTCCCGATCAGGTCCAGGCGCGTCAACGGCACATACAACTTTGCATCGTCGGCGAAGGTCAGAATCATCAGCTCAAGCGGCGGTTCCGTGGAGCCTTCAGCCTGATCCAGCACACGCAGACCATCGTAACGTGCGATGCCGTGCTCGACGTGCACCACATAATCGCCTACAGCCAGATCGCGAAAGTCCGAGATAAACGCCGTGGTCTTGGATTTACGCTGCACAGGCCGCGCATGAACATCGGCATCATCGCTGAGGTCGTTTGCCCCAAACACCACCAGCTGCCGCGCCGCGCGCTGCTCGATGTCGGGGTCCCCGGTGAGCTTCGCTCGCTGGGGTGAGGTGTCGAGCACCTGCACGCCGTTCGCCACAGCCGCGCGCACGATCACCGGCGTACGCAAGTCGCCCGCCAGATAGCTCGACTCCGAATACACCGTCGCCGACGCGCCCGCGGCCGAATCCGTACGCGAGCCGATCCGGTACGGCACACCATACTCCTGCAGCAGTCCCGCAAGCCGCTCCACCTCGCCCTGATTCGGCGCGGCGATCAGCACGCGCGCTTCGGCCTCCATCAGCTTCTTGAGCTCATCCACCATCGCCGGAATCGATCCATGAAAGCGCAGCGTAGGCCGAGTAGAAAACTCGATCTCCGAGCCTTCGCTGCGATCGCTTTCCAGCACATCGACCGCACCTAGCTGGTCCAGCTCGCAGCCGGGCAACTCGCGCACACGATCCTCAAGATCCCACGGCGAAAGATAAAGATCTTCCGCCCGCACCAGGTTCCCGATGCCGGAGCGTTCATGCCGCTGCTCGACCTTGTTCCACCAGCGCTCGCCCTGGTTCTGCACCATCGCGGGCTCTTCCGTAAACACGCGCGTCTGCGGGCCCAGAAGATCCAGCAGCGTCGAATTCGCGCCGCCGACGGGAGCGTAAAACTCCCATCCGGGAAAGATGGTCGCATTGGACTCACGCCCGCTTGCATGCTGTACATGGTTCTGCAACTCACGCGGCGTGTCGCCGCCTTCGAGCTCCGCGCCGGCCTTACCAGAGCGCGTCAACCGCGCATTGATCGCCTCCAGCAGCTTCTCCGTCGCGGGCGTCTCAGTCAGCGGCAGCAGCAGAACATGATCGACCGGGTTGGACGAACGCTGCGTGTCCGGATCGAATCGCCGGATCGAATCAATCTCGTCGCCAAAGAATTCGAGGCGCACCGGCCGGTCCATCTCCGGCCCGTACACATCGATGATGCCGCCGCGCGAGGTGACCTGCCCGGCCATCTCCACCACGTCTACCCGCGTGTAGCCGACCGAAAGCAGGTGCTCCAGCAGCATCTCGGGGATGTGCTCCTCGCCGCGGTGCAGCGCCAGCGCGAGCGCCGCATAGTGGTTGCGCCCGAACAGCCGCATGCACGCGGCCTCCACCGGCGCGATCACCAGCCGGGCCTGTCCCGAGGCAATCTTCCACAGCGCCGCGGCGCGCGCCTCCTGAATCTCCCCATGGGGTGACAAATTCTCAAACGGCAACACATCATGCGCGGGCAGGCGCAGCACCTCCCCCGGCTTCAACGCCCCGGTGAGATCGCAGGCGGCCGTAACGGCCAGGTGCAGCGCCTCGGCAGCCTTGTTATCGGAGACGATGACCAACGCGGGCGCCTGCGCGGCACGCACAAAGTAGGGCAGATAGAGGGAGCGTGCCGTGGCGGTCAGTCCGGACACACGCCGGCGTCCCGTGCCGCCCGCCAGGTGGCGACGCACACGCTGAAAGGCGTCTGGGCTTTGGAGATCCGCCAGCAGCTCGCGGACAAAAGGAAGAATCATGCAGATCTGATTCTAGCGTCTTCCCTGGGCTCAAGTTCAGGCCGGCGAACCGAACTGCCGGGCTTTGACCGCCTCCCCCAGCCGCAGGCGCTTGCGCGCGGCACCCGGCACCCATTCGAGTTCCTTATCCAGAAGCGTGGCGGCGAAGAAATTTCCACGGCCGAGCACACCCCGTCTCGTGGCCACCAGGTGGGCCAGACCACGCAGGGCCAGCGAATGCCATCCCCGGCGGCGCACGATCAGATCGGCGATCGGTTGCCGCTCAAAGGCGTGGTGCATGCTGTGGGGCGTACCGCCGTGGATCATCAACTCCTCGGCTCCCCGGGCGATCTCGGACTCTAGAAAGTAGCTGCGCATCACCGTACCGATCGAGTGCTTCTCATAGCCCGCCCGGTTCATCTGCCAGTGCAGCACGGTAATGGCCCCCTGCCGCCAACCGCCGATCAGGCTCAGCCATTCGCCGTCGGGGCCCTTCAGCCCGCAAAGGAAGCTGCCTGGCAGCACGGAGGCGCTGCGGACCCGCCGCTCGAACTCCGCATCTGTTACCGGGTTCAGGGAGTCCAGATTGATCTTTTGCAGGTCGGCACCGGCCAGCAGCGGCGCGGCCTCCGGCACAAATGTAATCTGCATAAGCTTTTCCAGGCGGCGACGGTAGTAGCGCAGGTTGGCGCGGGTGTGCTTGCCCATCTGCGCCAGGGTGGCTTCCATCGTGGTGCCGAGCTTCAAGGTGCGCTCCACATGGCGCTGCCGCGAGGCGGCCTGCAGGCCCGGCAGGGTTGCCAGAACGTCCCTGGGCTGCGTCGCCTTGCTGCCCTCATAGGTTGCGAGCACGATCTTCGCTCCCCGCTGCACCAACGCCCGCACGGCGATGGCCGCTACCTCCGTGCGGTCGGTGAGGGGTGCGATGATACTGTTGAATCCCACCGCGTCGCCGGTGGTGTAGGCTCCGGTGCCGATACCGCCGATGCGGTACTCGAAGAACAGGGCCGCGGCCTGCACATCGTCGGCTCGGAGCGAGCTGCCCTGGTGCTCCTCGGGCTGCAGCAGCAGCACCAGGTAGGGCGCGCGCCGGCCGGCGACCCCCTTATCCAGAAAATAGCTCAACCAGTGCATCGCCCCCGGTTGTCCGGTTCGTTCGGCAAGCGCCTGCAGCACCGGCGCGAGATCCAGGATGGCCTCGCGGCTGGTGAGAATCATTAGGTTCGGGTCGGCGATGGGCCAGCTGGCAGCGATCATGAGCGCGGTTACCCCTCGCTCACCAAGCTAGACGGCCCGGGCGCGCAGCGACATCCCCATGGCGTTGCAAAGCGCGGTCGGACGTCTAGCGCGGCCTTCCCCCAATCGTTGTAGATAGTCGGCAATCCGGTTAAGGGAGCCATCCCGTAAGGACCGAGTTACGCGTTCCGCACGTCACGCTCGATGGCTTTGCCATAGATGGCCTGCCCATACTCCAGCAAGGTGACCATCAGCACGCCGCCGCAGATGTTGCCGCCGACGGCCGGCCCCAGCCAACCGAAGTAGCGCCACCACGGTAGCTGATGCGTCAGCACGGCGGTCAGCACCTCGCCGGAGCTGGCGATGCAGTGCGCAAAGCCGCCCAGGCCGACCACAAAGGTCAGCAGCCAGATGATCATCACCGAACCGGCGATGGAGTGCGACCCCGAGACCAACCAGGCCGCCGTGGCGATGATCCAGCCGCCCATAATGCCTGACCAGAAGATCGTTCCCGGCGAAGGGCGCACCGCCTCCAGGCCCAATTGCGCAATGGCGTGCACCGCCGCGGGCGGAAGCGCGTGCGTCAGGGAGATCAACACAGCAAATGCCAGCGCGCCGAAGCAATTAGCGGGCAACACAATGGCCCACAGCCGCAGCGTGTTCCAAAGCTGCCTCTTTTCCGCCAGCACCAGCGCAACGGGATACAGCGTATTTTCCGTAAAAAGCTGCGATCGCCCCAGAATCACCACAATGAAACCAAGCGGGTACAGCATGCGCGAGAGCACAAAGGTTCCCGGCGTATTACCCAGGATCGCCAGTACCAGACCCACGCCAAGAGCGGAAAAGCCCATGAAGGTGCCGCCGGTAAAGCCGGAGATCGCCAGCGAAATATTGGACCGCTTCAGTTCCTCCTTGGCATTGCGGGAGACCTGGCGGTAAATGTCCTCGGCGGAGGGGCGTTCGAGGTGCATTTGATCGCTGACTTTGGGAGCAGAAGGCTGCTCGGGTTCGGGCCTTGGTTCAGCCTCGGAGGCCGGCTCGGGATCGGCCCGGCCGCTTGCCTTCGCCGGGCCACTGGGCTGAGCCAGATCCTCTTCGGTTACAGCAACAGACCGGCCCTCGACCATGATGTTCTTCCTCGTGGTGGCTGACTCTCTGAGATGCAAGGGAGCCTAAGGCCATAAAGGACGCATTGATAAAATCAATGCCATGCCTGCCGTCACCGCGCTTTCCCCTGAAATCCTCGCCAAATACCAGCCCGTCATCGGCCTGGAGGTGCATGTGCAGTTGCTCACCCGCACCAAGAATTTCTGCGGCTGCAAAAATGAGTACGGCGGCGAGCCCAACACGCACACCTGCCCTGTCTGCCTGGGCCTGCCCGGCGCCCTTCCCGTGCTGAATCGCGATGCGGTGGAGAAGGCCGTGCTGGCGGCCGCAGCGATCGGTTGCCGCATCAACGAGATCAGCATTTTTTCACGCAAGAACTATTTCTATCCGGACTCGCCCAAGGGTTACCAGATCTCGCAGTTCGACAAGCCCCTGGCCGAGTTCGGCACCCTCTCCGTCACCGACGCGAACGGCGACCCGAAGGCCATCGGTATCACGCGGCTGCACTTGGAGGAGGACGCCGGCAAGAGCCTGCATGACGGCTTCCCGGACTCCGGCACGCGCACCTACATCGACCTGAACCGCTGCGGCACGCCCCTGTGCGAGATCGTCTCCGAGCCCGACCTGCGTACGCCCGAGGAGGCCTTCGAATATCTCACGAAGCTGAAAGAAATTCTGCTCTACACCGGTGTTTCGGACTGCAACATGGAAGAGGGTTCGCTGCGTTGCGACGCGAACGTGAGCGTTATGCTCAAAGGAGCGGAAAAGTTCGGCAACAAGGTTGAGGTAAAGAACGTCAATTCGTTCCGCTACATCCGCGCCGCGCTCGAATACGAGATTGAGCGGCAGATCGGCGTCCTCGAAGACGGTGGCCGCATCGTGCAGGAGTCACGGCTGTGGAACAACGCCGAAGGCCGCACCTTCTCCATGCGCTCCAAGGAGCAGGCCCACGACTACCGCTACTTCCCCGAGCCCGATCTGCCGCCGCTGGTCGTCGGCGAGCACTGGAAGCAGGCCATCCTCGCGGTCATGCCGGAGCTGCCCGCAGCCCGCCGCACGCGTCTGATCGCCGAGTACGGCCTCTCGACGCAGGATGCCGCGACGGTCGCCGCCGACCGCGCCTTCGCCGATCGTTTCGAGCTCGCCGCGAAGCTCGCCAAGAGCCCACGCCGCGTTGCTTCGATCTTGCTCTCGGAGATCACCGCTCGTCTCCGCTCCGCCGAGCTTGAGTTCGGCCAATCGCCCGTAACGCTCGAAGGCATCGTGCTCGCCGCCGACCTTGCCGAGGCCGGCGAGATCAGCTCCAAACAGCTCAAACAACTGCTCGACACCTGCTTTGCCGAGAGCCGCGACTTTGCCTTTGTCTACAACCGCGACAGGCCGCAGCAGATCTCCGACACCTCCGCAATCGAAGGCATGATTGATCAGGTCATCGCCGCCAATCCCGCGCAGGTGGCACAGTTCAAGGGCGGCAAACGCACCGTGGCGGCCTTCTTTGTCGGGGGGGTGATGAAGCTCAGCAAAGGGCAGGCGAACCCTGCGCTGCTGAATGAGCTTGTCGTCAAAAAGCTCGATGGGCTCTAAAACCATGCCTCGAACTTCTCTTTGGAGAGGCGCAGTCTAGGGCCGGATCGTCTCGTACGGTGCGTCCCGGTGACGACGCTCCCAGATGAACTCGCGAAAGAGGTGGCCGCCGATGCGCGTGGCGAAGATGGTGCGGGCAACGACCGCGCCCTGCTCCGGGCCGGCGCTGGCCCCCGGGTACCAGAGCGCGTGCGTGATGATCGGGCCGGACATGTCCGCGATCGTGGTGGTCAGCGAAAAGCTGCGGTGGCCGTCCTCGCCGTGGCGCGCGGTGATCTCCGCCAAAAGGGCGTTTTCAATCTTCTTCTTGGCGCTGCAGCCATGGCACGGCAGGTAGCGCAGGTCCTCATGCAATACATTTTCAAAGCCGAAGCGCACCGTACCGTCGATGGCCGTGACGGCGGCCGCGGAGCCGAAGCGCTGCCCGAAGCCGGCCGCGTCGGTACCCCATTCCGTCGGTTTTCCGCGGCCTTCCGCATACAGCGCACGCACCGTGGTCCGCGCGAAACCGGGCAGACCGTAGGTGTCGTGCAGGTAATCCTGCACAAGCGCGTGTTCGTCCGGCTTCACATAAGTTCTGCCGTTGACGACGGTCCGCGCAGCCGTCGGGTGGGCGGATACAACGACCGCACCCCCGCCTGTGCGGCTCAACAGCGTCTGCGATGGAGCCGGGGGCAGGGCATCGCTCTGGATACCGGCCCGAATAGCCGGGGCCTCTTGCCTTTGGGCGTCCGTTGAGGGGCGTTCCTGAGCGTGCAAAGGCGCGGGCAGGCCAAGGGACACGGACAGAGCGGCAAACAGCGCAGTCGCAAGTTTCATGGAAAAGCCCTCAAAACGATACCGGCGGGCAAACTGGGTCGGGATTGCCTGTAGCATACGGCATCCGCTTTCCCGGCCATATAAATTTCTTGCATGTAACCCTGCCCTCGATAATTGCGGGACGCCGACACCCATAAACCCCCGAACAGCACGGCTTTGTGCCCGCTGACGATCTGTGTTTGCAGATGCATCTAAAGCCGCCATGCGCTTTTCCCAGCGGCTTGCCCTGCTTTGGGCCATGCTTCCCCTCGCAGGCTGCCGACCGCATGAGCGGCCGCCCGAGCAGCCCATGCCACAGGACACCGTCCTGCTGTCGCAGATGATGCGTGAGCTTTCCGCCGAGCCCGGCTTCACCGAACGGCTTCTGCGGCAACTCGAAGGACAAGAAGGGGGCAAAAGAGGCCCGGCCCTGCTCACGCCCGCGTTGCTGGAGGAGCTTCGCAATCGCATTCTCGGCAAGAACTGGGAGGGGCTGGACCGCTTTCCCGGCTGGACCATGCGCGCGATCAATCCCACCGTGCACGTGGCGGATCGCCTGATGGGCAAAAATCCTCAGCTTGAGGCGTTAAGCGAGGCGCACGCGGGATCGCCTGCCGCGGCGCTCGGCGACCGGCAGGCGCGTCTGTTCCTCGACCTGGGGCCGTATCCGCTGAACCGCGCACAAACGGTGTCGCTCGATGCACCCTCACGCCTGCCGGGGTTCACCACCGAGGGCCTGGTGACCTCGCTGGGTGAGGGCATTGTGCGTGGGGACGGCCCCAACGAGCTCGCCCCGGAGCACGCCGAGTCGCAGCGCCTGGCGGATGTGCTCAACCGGCTCAGCGCGAACCGGCTCCCCGGGGCCGAACCGCTGACGGTCACGCTCGGCGGTCACACGGCGGTCACGCCGGAGCAGTTGATCTCGGCGCTCACCGCCACCGGTCACACCGTCGCGGTGCACGATGCGCGCTACTTCGCCAACTTCGGCCACTTGCACTACCGGCGGCGCGGCTCACCGGGGACTAACGACGTGATGATGCCTTTCTGGGTGAACACGCGGATCGCCGTCCCGCACAGCGGAGGGCTGTTTCATCGCCCCCGCCCGCTGCTGGTGCCGGTCTCACATGCGGAGCTGGAGTGGGTGGTGCGCGGACCGCGCCTGAATGCCGACGTGAGCCATTACTTCGGCGTGGACGGCAAGGCCGAGTGGCGCACGATGGACACGCTCGATCAGGCCTGGGTGCTCAAGCGCGACGCCCACATCTACACGGGTGCGCAGGCCCTGGAGGCGACGCGGCTCATTGATCTCGTCACGCTCGCCTATATGCATCAGCACGCCGCCCGGCCCAGGCTGGCCTTCGGCGGCTATTACACGCTGGGCGTCTGCCAGGATGCGGTTTCGGCCGTGGAAATGAAGCTGACCGGGCACTCCACATTATTTCCCAATACCGCGGATGCGGCGCTCTTTGACGACCCGCGTGACAGGGAGGTGAACGCGCTCTTCGCGGCCATTCCTAAAGACCGCGCCGGGGCCGCGCCGCAGCCGGCACGCGTCTTCGGCTCGCTGCCCGCCGATCCCGGGCCTGACGGCCGCTTCGCCGGCGTCACCGTACCCGGTCTGGCCGAAGATCTCGCCGCGAGCTATGCGGCGTGGTGCGCGGGAAGGCTGCGGCACACGCATGGCTGGCCATTTTACGCGGCGTCCGTGGCAGCATTGGGTGGGGCAATCCTGCTGGGACTTCTTGCTTTCCTGTTGCCGCGCAGGCCTGCCGGCCCAACCCAGCCATAGGGTCGCGGGGACAACTTTGCCTGCACCCGGGGTCCGCGTGAACCCATCCCCTGCCTTCTCCCTTGCGCGCTCAAGATTTGCGGTCAAGGTTCGCTCTCAATCATTGATGGCGGGTGAGCAATACAGGCCATCCTTTAAAGCGAAATTACTGCATTGTCATGGAGCATCCTTCAGGGAGGTTCCATGGTCAAGCAGCTTGCAACGGCCTTAGTTCTAGCGAATGCATCCCTTATTGCAGCACATGCCGACCCTATCTCAGGCCTGATTTCCGTGGGCGGCAGCGCCGCATATAACAGCAGCTCCATTACGTTCAAGGGGCTCGGCAGCGTCTTCGGCACCAGCTCAGGCACACTGCAAACACTTGCCCTGTGCGATGCCTGCGTTACCTATCCCATCAATCCGTTTGTCTATGGGTCGAATTTCGTCAGCGGCCTGCCCATCTTCGACGTGGTCGACAATGGCATCGAGGTCATCCTGGATGTGAGCGGCATTGACCCAGGCAGCGGCGTCGATGGGTTTGGCGATCTGCTGGTGCGCGGTACGGGTGTCCTTTCTGAAACGGGGTACACATCGACTGCGGCCACGTTTGCCCTCAGTAGCCAATTCGGATCGGACGGAGCGAGTGTGAGCTTTTCAAATTCCGCGGCGGCGACGGCTGTCACGCCGGAACCGGCCTCACTGGCGTTGCTTTGCACGGGTATGGCTGCGGGAGCGATTCTCCTGCGGCGCAGGATACAGATCAGTTCGAAGCGATTGAAAGCTGTCCCTTTCTAATCACGCCTGAGCGGCCTTCTACGCCGTGAGCCGGTGTAGCGGTGCCCCTTTAGGCTTTCTGAAGTTTCTATCTCCGCGCAGGCTCGCCGAAGTTCCGCGCGGGCTCCCGAATACACCGACCCGCGCGAAAAGCGATGTTGCCCAACCCCGTGTTACCGTGAAGGGTATCCCATGTATTCCCTTTTGCGCGCTCGTGGCTGGGTTCAGCAGGCTGGCGACACCGGCAAGCGGCGACCCGGCCGGCCGTGTACATCGGTTTGGTCTTCGCAAGCTGTCTTGATGACCCTGTGCGGCCTCTTGGCATCGCAAAGCCTCTTTGCACAGACAGGGCAAGCCGCTCCCTCCGGAACGGGAGCCCCTGTCATCGTGCAGCCCGGTGCGCCGGGTACGCCCAGCCGTATCCTTCCGTCCACGACCCGGCCCTCGGTGCCGCGAGCCTCGGAGGGCGATATCCAATTCATGCAGGGCATGATCATGCACCATGGACAGGCGGTCGAGATGACCGCGCTGATCCCTTCGCACACGCAAAATGAGCAGGTACGGCTGCTGGGTGCGCGCATCAGCGCCTCGCAGTCGGACGAGATGAGCTTCATGAAACGCTGGCTGGCCTCCCGCGGCGAGCCGATCTCCATGGCCATGCCCGGTATGCCCGACATGGACATGACCGGCAAGCCGATGGCGGCCATGCCCGGCATGTTGAGCCCCGCGCAGATGACCGCGCTGCGCGGGGCCAAAGGAGCGCAGTTCGACCGTCTTTTTCTGACGGGCATGGTGCAGCACCACAATGGCGCGCTGATCATGGTGAAAGATCTGTTCGACACCGCAGGCGCGGGCGAGGACGCCGATCTCTTCGACTTCGCCACCGACGCGGACAACACGCAACGCGCCGAGATCAGGATTATGCAAGGCATGCTGGCACAGGATCTCCATTGAGAAAATCCGGCGGGGTCATAGCCAGCTATAGCATTCAGCGGTAAAGGAGACATGATGATCCATCGAATTAAAGGCGGGAGATTTTCCCTGGTGAGCGTTGCGGCGCTTGCCGTGTTGCTGTCCGGGGCAGGCGTAATGCCGGCCCAAACCGTACCTTCCCCCAAGGCGCCCATCACGCAGCCGCCCGATGCCAAGGCCGCCGCCAAACCCACGCCCACCGATGAGCTGGATGAGTTTGCGCCCAAGCCCGCGCCGCCGCTGCCGCCCGGCATGACCGGCTCGAACCCCAACGATCCGCGCTACACCCTCAAACCCGGCCTGTATGACGCCGGCGAGGCCGCGATGGGCATGCAGCACCTCGACTTCGTCAAAAAACCCGATGCCTTCCGGCTGGACGCCACCTCGCCCGATGATCCGCAGGTGACCAAGGCGCTGGTCATGCTCGGTGCGGGTGGGGCCAAAATGCCGGCGTCGCTCAAGCCCGTGATCGCGCAGCTGGCCTATGCGAACTCGGACTTCGCCTTCCAGGGGAACTACCTGTTTCAAGGCAACTTCTACGGCGTGAATATCTTCGACATCTCGGACCCGGCGAAGACCGCGCTGCTTACCTCGCTGGTTTGCCCGGGCGGCCAGGGCGATGTTTCGGTGTACGGCAACCTGCTGTTCATGTCGGTGGAGATGCCGAACGGTCGCCTGGATTGCAGCGCGCAGGGATTTCCGCCCGAGCCGCCGCCCCCCACGCCGGCCGCGGGGCAGCCACCCGCGCGTCGTATGCCCGCGGCACAAAAGGATCGCTTCCGCGGTGTGCGCATCTTCGATATCTCCGACATTAAAAACCCCAAGCAGGTCGCGGCGGTGCAGACCTGCCGCGGATCGCACACCCACACGCTGGTGGTGGACCCGAACGATAAAGACAATGTTTATTTGTATGTTTCGGGCACCTCGTTTGTGCGGCAATCCGAGGAGCTCGCGGGCTGTTCCGGCGAAAAGCCCGACAAGGACCCGAACACCTCCCTGTTCCGCATCGACGTGATCAAGGTGCCCTTGGCCGCGCCGCAGCAGGCGGCCGTGGTCTCCAGTCCCCGCGTCTTCATCGATCCGCGCACGGGTGCGTTGAACGGCCTGAACAACGGCGGCAGCCATGACAAGGGCGCGGAAAAGCCGGCGGACACCAATCAGTGCCACGACATCACGGTCTATTCGGCGATCGGGTTGGCCGCCGGTGCGTGTTCCGGCAACGGCATTCTGCTCGACATCAAGGACCCGGTCCATCCCAAGCGCGTCGACGCGGTGAACGATCCGAATTACTCCTACTGGCATTCGGCCTCCTTCTCGAACGACGGCAGCAAGGTGGTCTTCACCGACGAGTGGGGTGGCGGTCTCGGCGCGCGCTGCCGTCCGAACGACCCCATCAAATGGGGCGCGGACGCCATCTTCAAGCTGCATGACCAAAAGCTCTCGCTGGCCGGGTATTACAAGCTGCCCGCCGCGCAGGGAGACACCGAAAACTGCGTTGCGCACAACGGCTCGCTGATCCCGGTGCCCGGCCGCGATATCGAGGTCCAGGCCTGGTACCAGGGCGGTATCTCCGTGATGGACTTCACCGATCCCACGCACCCGTTTGAGATCGCGTACTTCGATCGCGGGCCCATCGATCCCAAGACGCTCGTGCTGGGCGGCGATTGGTCGGCCTACTGGTACAACGGCTTCATCTACGGCTCGGAGATCGCGCGCGGCATCGATGTATTCAAGCTGACGCCGAGCAAATTTCTGACGCAGGCCGAGATCGACGCCGCCGGCCAGGTGCGCGTCCACGAGCTCAACGTGCAGGATCAGCAGCAGGTCACGTGGCCCTCGAACTTGACGGTGGCGCGCGCCTATGTGGATCAGCTGACGCGTTCGCAGGCGATCTCGTCCAAGCAGGTCGCTTCGCTGAATAAGGCGATGACACAGGCCCAAGCGTCGCACCTGGATGCGAAGGACCTGTCGAAGCTGAATCATATGTCTTCGGAGATCGAAACGGATGCGGCCAACGCCAAGGACCCGTCCGATGCCAAGCGGCTTCACGCCCTCGCGGATATCTTGAAGCAGCCCACGGCATAACATCCACAAACACCCGCACGAGGCCCGCTGGAGAAAGTTCCAGCGGGCCTCGTCTTTTACGACGCTTTGCATAGCGCATATGCAACGAAAACGGTGCAACTCGCGTTCCAAGGTTTAGGGGGACATTCCATGGCGACGGTGAAGAAATCCGCGGCAAAGGGTGCGGCGCCCAAAGCCGGCGTGAAGAAGGGCGCGGTGAAGAAAAGCAGCGCGAAATCCTCGGCTTCCCAACCGGCCGCGAAGACAGCCGGCACAAAGTCCGCTGCGAAGAAAACCGCCGCGAAGAAAACCGCCGTAAAGAAAACCACCGCAAAGAAGGGTTCAAGCCGCAAGTACGGCCCGCTGGCGAGCGAGGACGTTCGCCTGGAGATGCATGAGATGAAGCGCGGTCAGCTGCACATCGGCAAGTCCGATGAAAAGGTCACCAATCCCAAGCAGGCGATCGCTATCGGTCTGGCCAAGGCTCGCCGTGAGGGTGGGAAGGTGCCGCCCAATCCCAACACCGGGCGCTGAGAGCTACGTGATCTTGGGCTAGTCCGCAATCGCAGCCAGCACCGCATCGGCTACCGCGGCGACCTCGCGCGCGGCCTGCAGGTCATGCACACGCAGCAGGTGCGCACCGCCCAGAATCGCCGCGGCATTGCCGGCCAGCGTGGCATCGCGCCGCAACAGATTCACGGCAAGCGGCGGCATGGGTGGCAGTGACACGGACGGCGGGGGCACAGGGTGCGGGGGCATGGACTGCTGCACGGCCCGCACCGCCTCGCCCAAAAAACCCTTGCGCGACAGCCCCACCAGCAACCCGCGCCCCAATGGCTGCAACTGGGGCAAGGCGGCCAGCAGGGCAAAATTTTCTCGTCCCTGCTTGCCGAAGCCGAAGCCCGGATCGAGCACGATGCCCTCCCGGCGGATTCCGGCGGCCTCGGCCAGCGCGAGCCCCTCCCTGAGCCCGCCAAGCACGTGCCGCAGCATCGCTTCCTGACTTTGAGCAGCTAAGTCGCGCCACTCCGGCGGCCGGCCGCGCGTGTGCATCAGCACCAGCCCGCAGCCGCTCGCCGCAACGGCCGCCGCCATGGCACCATCCCATTGCAGCCCGGACACATCGTTGACGATCTCCGCCCCGCGCGCCGCCGCTGCCCGAGCCGTTGAAGCATGGTACGTATCGACCGAGATCACCGCCTCCGGCCGTTCGCGGACCAGGGCCTCCAGCACCGGCAGCAATCGCGCCTGTTCGTCGTCGGCGGCAATAGGCACCGCGCCGGGCCGTGTGGACTCCGCGCCCAGATCGACGATGTCCGCCCCGCCGTCCACCGCCGCACACGCCGCCCGGACCGCGGCCTCTACGCCCTGCGCGGCCAGGCCATCGCCGGAGAAGCTGTCCGGGGTCAGATTGACGATCGCCATCAGCCGCGTGCGCTCGCCCAGAGTCATGACGCGGGTGCGGAGCTGCCAGTCGAAACGGGCGCGGGAGACAAAGGCCATGCCCCATGGTACGGGCGCGGTGCTTGCGATACACTCGCGCCCATGACGGCCGTCCAGCTCGCGCTTGCACGTACGGTACTGGCGCTCGGCATGGTCCTGAGCGCGACCTCCAGCCTCCAAGCAGCCCCCGCGTGCCAGGCAGCGTCCCCGGCGCGGGAAACCACGGCGGCCGTGCAGGCGGTGCCTCCCGCCACGCCCGTCGCCGCACCCCGCTGGCCGACACAGTACCCCACCGGCGCGACCGCCTCACTGGGCGCACGTATCGCCGCGCTGCTCAGCGATCCCCAGGTGGCCGGCGCGCATTGGGGCATCGCCGTCACGGCACGGGACGGTACGCCGATCTACGGGTTTGACGAGGCGAAGCTCTTTCGGCCGGCGTCCACGGCCAAGCTGTTCACCACGGCGGCGGCCATGGCCGTACTTGGGCCAACGGCGACAGCCGACACCCTCGTATATCTGCCGGCACCGGCAGCGGACGGCACCGTTCAGGGAGACATCACACTGGTCGGCTACGGGGATGCCAACCTCGGGGCGCAGGACGTGCCCTGGGTGCGATCCGGCTCGTCAACAGCGTCTAAGAAGGTCGTAGCCGAGCCGTTCGCGGAGCTGAATCACTTCGCGGCACAGCTGGCAGCCAAAAACGTGCGACGCATCACGGGCAAGGTGATCGCGAGCCGTTCGCCATGGGAGCCCTACCCGCAGGGCTGGGAGGCGGAGGACCTGCTGTGGGGCTATGGAGCTCCGGTCGCGGGTCTGTCGCTGGCGGACAACACCCTGCGGCTCACGGTAAAAGCCGGCGCAGCCGCGTCCGAACCCGCCCTCGTCACCCTAGTGCCGGACGTCAGCTTCTATCGCCTCGTCTCCATCGTGCGCACGACCGATGACACCTCCCAGCCGCCGCAGGTCAACGTGCATCATGTACCGGGCGATGGCACGCTGCGGCTGGATGGGTTGATTCCGTTCGGCAAAACCTACACGGCGGAGATTGCCGTGGACGACCCTCCCGCCTTCGCCGCCAAGGCGTTGCAACAGGCTCTACAGGCTGCGGGTATCGCCGTGGTGGGCGGCATCGAGGCGAACCGCAAGGAGCTGCCGGAGATCAACTTCTTGCATGAAGCGCGCACGCCGATCCGCAAAGACGTCGCTACGGGGACAAACGGCGACGCCCTCGGCGGACAACAGGAGATCGTTCTGCGGCACACCTCGCCGCTGCTCGCGGAGGACGTGGTCGCCACCATGAAGGAGTCGCTCAACCTCCATGCGGAGCTGATCCTGCGGCATCTGGGCAATGCCTCCGGCCTGCCCCTTGATCTGGAAAAGGGTCCGGCCGTCGAGGGTGCGCGCGTGGTGCATCAATGGCTGGTGGACGGCGGCCTGAACGAGCACGACTTCATCCTGTATGACGGCTCCGGCCTGAGCACCAAGGACCTCGTTACCCCGCGGGCCGAGGTGCAGCTGCTCGCCTACGCTGCCACGCAGCCCTGGTTCCCGCAGTGGAAGGCCGCCTTGCCGGTCGGCGGCGTGGACGGCACGCTCGCAGGCCGCTTCACGCAATCGCCGCTCAGGGGCCACCTCTTCGCCAAGACCGGCACCCTGGGCGAAAGCCGCGCGCTGGCCGGTTTTGTTCAGTGCGCGAGCGGACGAGAGGTGATCTTCTCCATCCTGGACGACAACCATGAGCCCGGCAGCGCAGCGGACCGTGCGGTGATGGACAAGATTGTCGAAGCCATTGCCGTGTTGAACTGAGTGCCGCTTGAATTGAGCGCCGCGTTGAATTAATTGCCGCGTTGAACTGAGGCGCGACGAGATGTCCGTGAAAGACAGGGCTCGACGCTTAACGCGGAGCGTGCGCCTTCACATATTCGCGCAGCTGCAGATTCAGCTCCAATGCCTTGGTAACGCCGCCCTCCAGCATCTTCAGCCACTCCGTCGCGGGCTCCTTCAGCTCGGCCAGCGAGAGCAGATAGCTGGTCTGCACGATGATCTCGAGTGAATTCGACAGATCGTGCGCGATGCGGCGGATCTCAATGGCCAGCTCCGCGGGAATGGTCGCGGTGGATGCGGGCGTGGTGGGCGTGGATTCGGGCATTGGAACCTTCTGCTTCGTGAACTTTCCATCCATGGTGCCGGGCCCGGAGGCGCGATGCGGCTACGCTGGCTTGAGTGTACGCAAAGGCGCGGGGGTTTGACAGGGACTCTCAGGTTTGGGACACTTGGATGTCACAGGGCGGGCGCACCACGCGCCGGCCGGTGAGCCGAAGTGGCGGAATTGGCAGACGCGCATGGTTCAGGTCCATGTACTCGC
>CAXTBJ010000008.1:66336-76661 GCA_964242585.1 uncultured Bryocella sp. | reverse complement strand
TGCGGACCGGCCGATTCTTTTCACAATGCCTGTTAAAACGGCCCTGCTATGAGGAACGCTTGCGGTAGCTAGTTATAGAACATGGCTGCAGGGGCTCTGCCAAGCGTGCTGCGCTCTCTTGGGGTTCTTTGCTTGTAGAACTAACTGCGGCGGTGTAGGACACCAGCTCATTCACTGCCTGTGTGGTGATGTGGCTTAGAGCCTTTCCGCTGTTTCGAGGTGCAAATGCAGATTGCTTTGGAAGGACAAATTACGGAATGGCATTGCTGTTGAGGGAAACAGCATGACGGTCGGGGAACGCCGTAACAATCTGGGGGTCGCTTCCCCCGGAGTGGTTGTACCCGGCGTGCAAACGCAGGTTCGCTGCGGGAACGACAACTAGGGGCGAGAAGCAATCGGGAAGGGACTCGCAGGACGGGTGCGATATGGACGTCACTGTGAATGAGGCTGCCCCGGTCTTGAAGGCTCTAGCCCAGCTTTAGGCCGGGAGCTGGCTCCAGGGTGTCGTTGGCAAACTGTTCGTTGAGCAGCTTGGGCCAGGCAGCGGCGGCGATCATGGCGGCGTTGTCGGTGGAGAGGCTCACCCGCGGAAAGGCGACCGGGATTTTCGTCCACTCGGCCCGGGCGGACATGCGTTCCCGTAAGGAAACGTTGGCCGAAACCCCTCCGCTCACGAGAATGGCCTGGGCGCCAAAGTGCTCAGCTGCTTTGAATGTCTTGCCCACGAGATTGGCGATCACCGCGCTTTGAAAACTGGCGATCAGATCTAACGTTTGCTGATCCAGGGCAGCCCGAACCTGGGCGAGAGCGACAGCATCGTTCGCTTTGGCGGTGTGGAGATGGGCGGCCCTCATGGCCGTCTCGCGTTCTGCGATCGCCTCCCGCATGGCTTGAATCTCAACGTAGCGACGCACGGCGGTCTTGATGCCGCTGAAGGAGAAGTCAAACCGGGGCTCGTCTGGAATGGCGTGGGGCTCGGGGGCGGGCCGGCCGGAGCCCGCCGGCTTCAGAGGATGGAAGGTAAACGGGACCGCGGCGGGGTCGCCGTGGGCGGCTAGCGCGTCGATCCATGGGCCGCCGGGGTAAGGCAGGCCGAGCAGCTTGGCGACCTTGTCAAAGGCCTCGCCCGCGGCGTCGTCCACCGTGCGTCCCACGTTGCGGTAGCTCCAGAGGCCCGCGGGGTCTCGCGAGGCGAGGTACAGGTGCGTGTGGCCGCCGGAGATCACGGCGGCCAAGAGCGGAGAGGCTTCCGCGAAACGGGTTTCCGCTTCGAGCAGTACGGCATGGATGTGCCCTTCGAGGTGATTGACAGCAATGAGCGGCACATCCGCTCCGAAGGCGAGTGCTTTGGCGAAGGTGATGCCGACGAGTAGCGCGCCGGCCAGGCCGGGGCCCTCAGTGACGGCGATGGCGCTGAGGCGGCGGTAGCCAGCGCAGTCGGGGGTGAGGCCGGCCCGCTGCATGGCCTCGCGCACGACGGGCACGATGGCGCGGAGGTGCTCGCGGCTGGCCAGTTCGGGGACGACCCCGCCGTATTCGGCGTGCACCAGTTGGGAGGCGACCACGTTAGAAAGGACTGTGCGCCCTTCAGCGAGGATGGCGGCTGAAGTTTCGTCGCAGGAGCTCTCGATGCCCAGGATCAGGCGATCTTGCTCGCGGTTCGGCTCTTCCATCAGGCTTGGCTGCCCCCTGCGAGCAACTTTGCGTCCGACAGCGTGACCTTCACGGTCATGCGGCGCTGGCCGCGATAGATCGTGAGCTGGACCACGTCGCCGGCGCGATGGGCGTTGAGGGCGCCGGACAGGTCCTGCGGCGTGGTGATCTCCTGGCCGTCGATGGCGACGATCAGATCGCCGCCGAGCATCACGGGCGTATTGCCCATGTAGGCGCGCTCGGTGCCGCCGTGCAGCCCGGCCCCCTGCGCCGCGCCGCCGGGCAGTACACGCTCGATCAGGATGCCGTAATCAGCCGGCAGACCGATCTGCTCGGCGACATCCGGGCCGATGGCCATGGTGACCACATCGAGCGACGGCCGGCGCACGCGGCCATACTTGGCAAAGTCGCTCAGCACGGCCTTGGCCGTCGTGATGGGAATGGCGAAGCCGATGCCGGCCGACTGGTCCGCGCCGCCGTTCGGGTTGGAGGCGATGAGCGTCGTGATGCCGATCACCTCACCGTGCGAGTTCAGCAGCGGCCCGCCCGAGTTGCCGGGGTTCACCGAAGCGTCCGTCTGGATGGCGTCTTCGATCTTGTTGCCGGAGGGCATCTCGATCGACCGGATCGCCGAAACGATGCCCCGCGTCATCGTTCCCTGGAAGCCGAAGGGGTTGCCGATGGCATAGACCTGCTGCCCCACGACCAAGCTTGTGCTTTCAGCCAGCGTGGCCGGCTGCAGGTTGGGCGCGCCATGAATCTGCAGCAGCGCCAGGTCGTGGCCGCGGTCGTCCCCCACCACCGACGCCTTGTATTTGCGCTTGTCGGAGAGCGTCACCTCGACCAGTTGGGCGTTTTCCACCACATGGTGGTTGGTGAGGATGTGGCCTTCCCTGTCCAGAATGAAGCCCGAACCCTGGCCCTGCTGCGGCACCGGCCGATAGAAGAAGTCATAGGCCACCTCCGTGGAGGTGATGTTTACCACGCTGGGCAGCGCGCGCTTGTAGACCGCGATATTCTGCTGCTCCTCCGTGTCAAAGGCCGGCGCGGCCGAGGCCACCTGCAGGCTGAAGTTGCCCAAAGGACCGTGCAGAAGATCGGTGGCGGCGTCCGCGGCGGAGGGATGGAGCAGCCCGGCCAGCGAGCCAGAGGTGAATGCACGACTCGACAGGTAATAAAAGCCGGTCAAAAGCAGCAGCACGAAGAGAACGGGACGGAGTTTCATCGGGGGTGATCGGCGAAGCGATGTGACGCGCAGCAGGGTACACACACAAGAATCAACGCACGGCGCTGATCGAAGTTGCGCGGTGCGCTGCAATCCATTCTAGTCGCCCGAAAACAAATGAGCGAGAGCCCAGATTTGAGCAAACGATTGACTAAACTTGCCGTAGAAAATTCGGTCCAACAGTTTTCTTTCTTGTAACTTTCGTGCGAATCTAAGGTTACTTTTCGTTTCTACCGAGAAAAAAGTACTTCAACAGCAGAGCAGCTCAGGGTCCGACGCTTGATTCGCCTGATTTACGATCACAAAGGGCTGCTCGCCGCCGGCTGGTTGGCGTTCCTTTTGACCTGTCCTTGCTTGCCGCAACGCAGCGCGAAGCGAAACGCAGACCCGTCTAATACGGGCCAAACCAAAGGAACACTCACCCTCTCCGGGACGATAGCCGATACCACCGGGGCCATGCTCCCGGAGGCCCGGGTACGCGTGTTCCCACCCACCGGAGACCCCCGCAACGCCCCCCTCGCGGAGGCGCAGACCGACCGCGAGGGCAATTTCAGCTTCCGGCTGCCCGCCGGCACCTATGTTCTGCAGGTGCAGGCACCGGATTTTGTCCCTTACACCAGCCGGGCGCTGGCCCTGCGCGCCGGGGGGGATCTCCGCGTCCCCATCCGGCTGGCCGTGGCTGGATTGGCGGAGGAGGTAACCGCCGACAGCGGCGAACGGGATGCGCAGGCCGGCGGCAGCACGCTCCTGTTCGAGGGCAAGAGCCTTGATCTGCTCTCCGACGACGACGACACCCTGCTGCGTCAGTTGAGGGTGCTGGCCGGCGGCGGCTTGAACGGCGGTGCCCAGATCATCGTCAACGGCTTCTCCGGGGGCCAGTTGCCGCCGAAATCATCCATCCGCTCCATCCGGATCAATGGGAATGAGTACTCGGCGTACTACGACTCCCCCGGCTTCGGCCGGATCGAGGTGCAAACCAAGCCCGGCGCGAGCAAGCTGCACGGGGCGCTCAACGTTTCCGGGACGGACCAGCCGCTCAACGCCAGCAACCCCTACACCGGGGTGCAGCCGCCGTACTACCAGTTCCTGACCGACGGCAACCTGAATGGCCCCCTGGGCAAAAACACCTCGTATTTTCTTTCCGAACAGGTGCAGGACTTTGCCAACAACGCCACGGTGAATGCCGTGGACCCCACCAACACGGGAAATCTGATCTCGGAGGCGCTGCCCGCGCCGCAGCTGACCCAAACCTACGCCTTGCGTTTAGACCGCCAGTTCAGCACCAATCACTACGGCTTTTTGCGCGATCAATGGAGCCAGACGCACATCACCAACAGCGGCATCACGCCGTTGGTGCTGCCGTCGGCGGCGTTTGCCAGCAATACGCTGACGAACGTGCTGCAGGCCGCCGACACGCTGATCCTGGGCCCGCACACCATCAACGAGACGCGCTTTCAATACTTGCGATCGCGCCTCCGGCAGGACCCCAACAGCACCGCGCCGACGCTGATCGCGGAGGGGTCCTTTATCGCGGGCGGCAGCACCACGCAGGCTTTGCGGGACAACGGGGACCACTACGAGCTACAGGACCAGTTGGAGCTTGAGCGCGGACACCATGCCCTCCGCACCGGCCTGCGGCTGCGTGCCCAGCGGGAGGCCAACACCTCCACCGGCAACTTCAACGGGCAGTTCATCTTTCCGAGCCTGACGGCGTACAACACGACCCTGCAGGGGCTGGCCGCGGGCATGAGTCCGGCGCAGATCCGCGCGGCCGGCGGCGGTGCCTCGCAGTTCAATCAGACCGTCGGGCAGTCGGCGGCGCTGCTCTACACCGACGACTTCGCCGTTTTTGCCGAGGACGATTGGAAGCTCCGACCGGACCTGACCGCGAGCTACGGTCTGCGGTTCGAAAGTCAGTCCGCCATCCCGAACCACTTCAATCCGATGCCGCGCCTGAGCCTGAACTGGAGCCCGCACCGCGGCAAATCGTCCACGCCGGTGGTCTCCGTGGGCGCGGGCTACGGCATCTTTTACGACCGCTTCGCCGCGAACAATCTGCTGCAGGCCGTCCGGCAGAACGGCGTGACGGAGACCGGCTACTTCCTTCAGAATCCGGACGATTACCCCATGCTGCCCTCGCCCGCGGCGCTCGCCGGTGGGGAAGCCACCATCTACCGTGTCAATCCGGCGCTTCACGCGAGTTACCAGCAGCTGGGAGGCGTGCTGGTGGAGCGGGACCTGGGCAAATACGGCTCCCTGCAGGGCAGATACCTGTACTCGCACCGCACGCACGGCTACCTGAGCCGCAACATCAACGCTCCGCTGCCCGGCACCTACGACCCTGCCAATCCGGCGGGCGGCACGCGGCCGTTTGGGCCGAATCGCAACATCTACCAATATTCGTCGGACAGCAATGGGAACTCCAGCATCCTGAGCGCCTCCGCCAATGTGCAGCTCGGCAAGGTGTTCTTTTACGCGGCGTTCGACGGGGAACGCACCTACAACGAAGCCACCTACGACAGCACGACCGGGGCTACCAGCTTCCCCGCCAATCAATACAACCTGGCGGCGGACTACGGACGCTCGTCGGACTCCAACAAATACCGGCTGGCCGCGGGCGCGGTATGGACGTTGCCGCGGGGATTTTCCTTGCGGCCGTACCTCGATGCACATACCGGCAACCCCTTCGACATCACCACCGGCACCGACGGGAACGGCGATACGATCTTCAACGACCGGCCGGCCTTTGCGACCGACCTCTCCCGTGCTTCGGTCGTGCGCACCGCGCTGGGCAACTTCGACACGAACCCACAACCCGGGCAGACGATCATTCCCCGCAACTACGGCACCGATCCCTCCTATGTCTGGGTCGATCTCACGACGCGCTACGTCATACGCGTGGGCCCACGCCCGGCCGGCAAGGCAGGCGAGACGGCGAAGACCAACCGGCCCTATACCCTGCGCTTCCAGGTAGAAACGCAAAACCTGTTCAACCACAACAATCCGGGGCCGCCGGTCGGCGTGCTGAGTTCGCCGCTCTTCGGGCGCTCCCTGTCGCTGGCGAGCGATTTCAGCACCTTCACCGCCTCCAACCGCACGATTCTGCTGCAGTCGGTTTTCAGCTTTTGAGGCAATTTTGGAGTTATCGCTTTACTATTTTCTGAGTTTTTGCCGGCGTCGTGAGTTGTTGCCGTCCTGACTTGTTGTCGTTCTGAGCGGAGTGAAAAGTCAGAATTGTCTGGGTCTCCCGGGGCCGAATATTGCCCCGGGACGAATACGGAGATCTTCGCTGCGCTCAGGATGACGGCGAGAAAGGGACATGGCACACAGTAATAAGGGCAGCATCCGCTGGACTTTGATCCCCCGATTGCCAGCGGGGCACGCATCTCCGTAAGCTGAGATACGGATGTCCACCTCACTTGAGCTCGCTCTGCTCTCCTGCCTGCTGCTCGGGTTGCGGCACGGCTTCGATTATGACCACCTGGCAGCCATTACGGACATCACCAGCGTGCAGCGGGGCTGGCGCGAGGGCATGGGGCTGGGGCTGCTCTATGCCCTGGGCCATGCGCTGACCGTGGCGGTGCTCGGCGTTGCGGCCATTTCGCTGCATCTGCCCATTCCGGGGCGGCTGGACGCGATCGGCGAGCGGTTGGTGGGCGCCACCCTGATTGTTTTGGCCGTGTACGTCGCGGTTACGCTGTGGCGATCGCGCAAGCACCTGCCCCACGGCACCCACCCCGGCCATACGCATAACCCCGTGCAGACCCGCAGCCGCATCGCCCTGCTCATCTCCGGGGCGCGCTATGCCCATTGGGGGGTGCGCCGGCTTTTCGACCCCCAACGGCCCCGGCCGGAGCCGTTCGCCTTCCGCTACGACCGCAGTTCGGTCTTTATCGTGGGCATCGTGCATGGACTGGGTGCGGAGACGCCGTCGCAGCTCGGGCTGTTTCTGCTGGCGGCGCACCTGGGCGGCGCGCAGCGCGGCCTACTCGGCCTACTGTGTTTTCTGGTCGGCCTGCTGATGATGAATACGCTGATGACGGCGAGCGCCTCCGGCGTCTTCGTCTCGAGCGCGTATCGCCCCCGCCTGCAAACGGCGGTGACCTCCCTGACGGCCGTTTACAGTCTCGTCGTGGGCACCATCTTTCTCTTCGGCCTGAGTGAACGGCTGCCGCAGCTGACCCGTTGATACCGAGTGTTGATGGCGGGTGATGGGGACTACAATCAGCATTATGGAATTGGAGCGCAAAGCCGCCCGGTTGGACGAGATCCTGGCCGGTCTCGGGTCGCTGATGGTGGCCTACTCCGGCGGCACGGACTCCGCGTTTCTGGCCTGGGCCGCGCACCGCGTACTGGGCGAGCGCATGCTCGCCGTCATCGCCGACTCCGCCTCGCTGCCGCGCAAGGAGCTCGCCGGCGCGCTGGCCTTCGCGGCTGCCTGCGGGTTTCCGGTGAAGGTTATCGCCACCGCCGAGCTTGCCAATCCGGATTACCAGCGCAACGACGCCGGGCGCTGCTTTCACTGCAAGGATGAGCTGTTTCAGTGCATGGCGGCGGAGCGCGAACGGCTCGGCTTCGCGAGCATCGCCTACGGCATGAACCTGGACGACCGCGGTGAGATCCGCCCCGGCCAGCGCGCAGCCGCCCTGCACGGCGCGCTCGCGCCATTGGTGGAGGCCGAGTTGACCAAGGCCGAGATCCGCACCCTGGCCCGCACCGCCGGCCTGGCCGTCTCCGACAAGCCCGCCAGCGCCTGCCTGTCCTCGCGCATCGAGTACGGCCGGCCCGTGACCGCCGCCGCGCTCGAACAGGTGGAACGGGCCGAGGACGCACTGCAGGCGCTGGGCTTCGCGCAGGTGCGCGTGCGGCACCACGGGGACTTGGCCCGTGTGGAGATCGCGCGGCACGAGTTGCCGCTCGCGCTTTCGCTCGCCATGCTCGACAGGCTCACGCTGGCGGTCCGCGGCGCGGGCTTCGTGTATGTCACGCTGGACACGCAGGGCTACCGTTCGGGCTCCATGAACGACGTTCTGCCGGTATCGGCGATTGCCGCGGCGCGGGGCTAGAGCAAATTGCGTGCCGGTGTAAAAAGTCTTTACTTTCTGTCATTCCCAAAGGCAATCTGCCGTTGCCGCTATCTCACTCCAACACTCAATTCACCCACGGCGCTTGCGCCCCCAAGCTGAAGGCTCTTAAAACTCACATCATGCGTATCGCTTATCTTGATTGCTTCGCCGGCATCGCCGGAGATATGTTTCTCGGCGCGCTTCTGGACGCCGGGGTGCCCGCCTCGGTGCTGCACGAGGCCACGGCGGCCCTGCATCTGAACGCCAGCCTGCGGATCGAGACCGTGGACCGCAGCGGCATCTCCTCGGTCAAGGTGCACGTGCTTGAGGCCGGCGAACTGGCCGAAGGCGAGGCGCATTCGCACGCGCACAGCCATTCTCAACACGAGCCGTTGGAGCAGGAGCACGCAACCCACACGCACCAGCCGCAGACGCAGCACCTGCATAAGACCGGCCACCCGCACACGCACGACCACGCGCCTGCCAACCCGGAACAAGCCACGCACGATCACGCGCACGTGCACGGCCGCTCGCTCACGGAGATTCGTAAGCTGATCGGGGCCGCTCCCCTGCACGACGCGGTGAAGAGCCTCTCGGTCCACGCCTTCGAGCTGCTTGGCCGGTCCGAGGCCAAGATTCACAATGTGCCGGTGGACGAGATTCACTTTCACGAGGTCGGCGCGGTCGATGCCATCGTCGATATCGTGGCCACCTGCGCCGGGGTACACCATCTGGGGATCGACGCCTGGTATGCCTCGCCCGTGAACGTGGGCGGGGGCACCGTGCAATGCGCGCACGGTACGTTTCCCGTGCCGGCTCCGGCTACGGCCGATCTGCTGCGCGAGGTGCCCACCTACTCCGCCCATGTGCAGAAGGAGCTGGTCACGCCCACCGGCGCGGCCCTGCTGCGCGCGCTCGCGCCCAGCTTCGGCCAGCAGCCGCCCATGCGCGTCGACAAGATCGGCTACGGTGCCGGCACGCGCAATCCCAAAGACTTCCCGAACGTACTGCGGTTGAGCATCGGCGAAAGCACGGCGGCGGTAGCCGTCAACGAGCCCCACGTTACACCCAAAGCGCACAAAGCGGCAGCCCCGGACGGCCATGTCGAGATTGTGACCGTGCTCGAAACCGCGCTCGACGACGCCTCACCGCAGCTGCTGGCCTATGTCGCGGAAAGGGCGCTCGCCGCCGGCGCGCTCGACGTGATGCTGACCCCGGTGATCATGAAAAAAGGCCGTCCCGGCACGCTGCTGACCGTGCTTTGCGACCCGGCGGTGAGCGCCGATTTTGAAGATCTGCTGCTGCGCGAGACGCCCACACTGGGCCTGCGCATCCGGCAGGACCGCCGCCGCTGCCTCGACCGGCAACACACCCCCGTGGATACGCCCTACGGGACGATCCGGGTAAAAATCGGCACGGCCGACGGTGAGGAGCGCAACGCCGCCCCGGAGTTCGAGGACTGCCGTGCCGCCGCGGAGCAAGGCAACGTGCCGCTGAAGCTCGTGCAACAGGCCGCGCTCTCCGCCTACCGGGGCCTGAAGGGTTAGTCCGATGACCGAAGCCGATCTTCTGCACCTGCTCGCCTCCGTGGAGCGCGGCGATACGCCTGCCGCTGCCGCCGCCAAACGGCTGGCCACCCTGCCCTTTGAGGACCTGGGCCACACCCGCGTCGACCACCACCGCAGCCTGCGCACCGGCCTGCCGGAGGTGATCTACGCCGCCGGCAAGACGCCCGAGCAGACCGCCGCCATCTTCGATTCGCTCGCCGCGGACGGCGTGGAGGTGCTCGCCACGCGCGTGCCGGAGGCCGCCGCGGAGGCCGTGCTTGCCCGGCATCCGCGGGCCGTTCACAACCGCACGGCCCGTACCGTCTCCTTGCGGCAAGGCTCTTCGAATGAGCCGAGAGGCCGCATCGCCGTGCTCTGCGCCGGCACCAGCGATCTGCCTGTCGCCGAAGAGGCCGCCGTGACCGCGGAGACCTTCGGCGCGGCCGTGACACGGCTCTACGATGTGGGGGTTGCCGGGCTGCATCGGCTGCTGGCCGTGCGCGACCAGCTCGCCGCGGCCGATGTTGTGATCGTCTGTGCGGGTATGGAAGGCGCGCTGCCCTCGGTCGTCGGCGGCCTGGTGGGCGTGCCGGTTCTGGCGGTGCCCACTTCCGTAGGGTATGGCGCGTCTTTCGGCGGCGCGGCGGCGCTGCTGGGCATGTTGAACTCCTGCAGCCCCAATGTGAGTGTGGTGAACATCGACAACGGCTTCGGCGCGGCGTACAGCGCCGTGCTGATCGCACGAACGGCCGCACGCTGAGCGCAGAACGCACACGCTAAGCACCCAACTCGCACGCTAAGTATCCAACGCGCACGCTAAGTATCCAACGCGCA
>CAXTBJ010000008.1:0-66236 GCA_964242585.1 uncultured Bryocella sp. | reverse complement strand
CGCACGCTAAGTATCCAACGCGCACGCTAAGTATCCAACGCGCATCCAAGGCTCCTATAGCGCCGTGATCCAAGCCGGCGCGCAAGGAGATGCCATGGAACGCCGCGAATTCTTGAAGTCCGCCACCGCCGCCGGGGTCGCCGCCGCTGTGCCCGCAGGCGCCCAGGCCGGCAAAACTTCGCAGGAAAAGCCCGTGAAGCGAGCCGAGTCGCCGAATATGGTCTACCGCGAGCTGGGCACCACCGGCGAGCGCGTCTCCGCCATCGGCATGGGCGGCTTCCATCTGGGCAAGCAGAAAGACCCGCAGGAGAGCATCCGCCTGCTGCACGCCGGGGTCGACGGCGGCATCACGTTTATCGACAACTGCTGGGACTACAACGACGGCATCTCCGAGGTGCGCGTCGGGCAGGCGCTTAAAAACGGCTACCGGCAGAGGGTCTTTCTGATGACCAAACTCGACGGCCGCACGGTCGAGGAGTACAACAAGCAGCTTGAGCAGTCGCTCGGCCGCCTGAATACCGACGTCATCGATCTCGTCCAGTTTCACGAGGTCATCCGCATGGAAGATCCCGACCGCATCTTCGCCAAGGGCGGCGCGATCGAAGCCGCGATGAAGGCACGCGACGCCGGCAAAATTCGCTACATCGGCTTTACCGGCCACAAGGACCCCGCCGTGCACCTGCGCATGTTCGAGGTCGCCGACAAGAACAACTTCCACTTCGATACCGTGCAGATGCCCGTCAATGTGATGGACGCGCACTTCCGTTCCTTTACCAACCAGGTCATCCCCGTGGCCCGAAAGCACGGCACCGGCGTGCTGGCGATGAAGACCTTCGGCGATCACGCCATCCTGGACTACCTGCAGCAGAGCGGTACGGTTCAGCCCGTGGAGGCGCTGCATTACGGCATGTCGCAGCCGGTGTCGGTGGTCATCACGGGGATCGACAACCAGCAGGTACTCGACCAGGCGCTCACGGCCGCGCGCACCTTCCAGCCCATGACCGCCGAGGCGCAGCAGGCGCTGCTCAGCCGCACGCAGACAGCCGCCATGACAGGTCAATATGAGCTGTTTAAAACCACGAGCCACTTTGACGGCACGGCCCAGAATCCCAAGTGGTTGGGGTAGCGGGCTGGGACGGTGACTGCGACGACACAACAGCGGTTTGCCGAGGGTATAGACCAGCCGCGGGCAGAATACGGAGATCCTTCGCTACGCTCAGGATGACGGCTGGCTGCTGGATGGTGGTTAGGCCGTTGCTCGGGATGACGGCAGAATCCCCATCTGCACGAAGACGGCTCTAGAGCGGATCAGCAGATGGGGTAGAGAACGGCAAAAGCAAGAACAACCGCAGATTCCCTTCGGGAATGACAACAAAAAGGGGTTAGAGGGCGAAATGCGTCTATTCAGGCGAAGTTACCCCTCAGACGAAGTTACCCATCAGGCAAAGTTACGCCTCAGGCGGAGTTACCCCGAAAACCGGACGGAACTACCCTTTCGTCCGATCCGTGAACCGATAGAACAGCGACTGCTTGGCGACCGGCGCCGCGGCGTCGTTCAAGGACGCCATCTGGGCGTGCGAGAGGGGCGTGAAATTTCGCGCGATTTTGACGTTCTCTTCCAGCTGCCCGATGTTGTCGCAGCCGATGATCACGGTGCTGACCGGATGGGTCAGCGCATAGTTCATGGCGTCGCGCATGGTCATCACGCCCGGCCGCGTCGCTATGGCCGAGCCCTCCCACATGTGGGCCTGCGCCTCCACCGACGGCGGCGTCCAGCTGGACAGCAGGCGGCCGCGCGAGGGCACCTTCATGCCGATGATGCCCATCTGCTTTTCCACCGCCAGCGGCAGCAGCTTCTCCTGGAAGCTCCACATGTGCGGATCAGCCGGATTCAGAGACATCAGGATGCAGTCGAACGGATGGCGGTTGATCGTGTCGATCAGGGCATCCGGCCGGTAATGGCCCGTGACGCCGAGATTGCGCACCACACCCTGCTCCTTCATCTCCACGAGCGCCTCCATGGCACCGCCCTTGGCAAAGATGGCCTCCACGTCCACCGGCAGGCCCACATCATGCAGCTGCCACAGGTCCACATGGTCCGTGTTCAGCAGCTGCAGGCTCTTTTCAATCATGCGCAGCGAGGCATCGCGGGTGCGTTCCTTGGTCTTGGTGGCCAAAAAGGCCTCTTTACGGCGCGTCTTCATCACGGCGCCGACATACTGCTCGCTCCAGCGGTCCGGTCCGCCATAGATGGAGGACGTGTCCAGGTAGTTCACACCGAGATCCAGCGCGCGCTCGATCAGCGGCACAGCCACGTCGGCGTTGTTGTGCAGCTCGATCGCGGCCTGGCCGCCGAGCGAAAAAATGCCCACCTTATAGCCCGTCTTGCCCAGGTTGCGGGTGGGCATGGCGTCATGCGTGCGCGGGTTGAACGGGAGCGCCGGCAAGGTGTGCGCGGCGGCGGTATCGGCCCGCGCGGCCCCGGGGACCAGCAATCCCGCGGCTACGGCGCTGCTTGCCTTCAGAAACGAACGACGGTTGTGCGAACTGTTGGAAGCCATCTCACCCTCACCTGCCACTAGGTCGAAATTGTACTCGATCACGTTCTTTTGCACCTGTTTCGTCCTGCAACCTCCGATGCAGTAGGCTTCTGAGCAGAACTTCAACTTGAAGCCTTGAAAGGGTCCCGCTCCTCATGGATCACCTCACTCCTTTGGGCCGTCGCCCGTTCCGCTTCTCGTTGCCGCTCACGGTGGCATTCACGGTGGCGCTCGTGGCAGTCCATGGACTCGCCGGGCAGGGCCAGAACGGCCCGATACACGGTGAAAACGGCATTACGCTGCCGGCTCCGCCGGCGGTGCAGGCGCAGCCGGTGGAGGACAGCTACCCGGTCGCGGGCTCCGCGACGCCGGTCACCGTTACGGACGACTATCGTTGGCTTGAAGATGCGCACGCTCCGGCGACACGCGCCTTTATCGCCGACGAAAACGCCTACACGGACAAATATTTCGCCCAGGTGCCGATGCTCGCGCCGACCCAAACGGAGCTGTCCAAGCTGATGCGCGTGGATACCGTGGGCGTACCGACCGAGCGGGGCGGCCGTTTCTTCTTTTCACGCCGTCTGGCGCAGGAAAACCAGGCCTCGCTTTACGTGCGCACCGGCCTCCATGGAGCGGACCGCAAGCTCGTGGATGGGGATACGCTGAGCGCGGACGGCAACACATCGGTGAACATCCTTGGGCTCACCGAGGATGGCGCGGTGATGACCTACGGCATCCGCGTGGGGGGTGCGGATGAGGTCGCGGTGCATTTTCTGGACACCGCGGGCGGCAAGGAGATCTACGACGCCCTGCCCAGCGCCCGCTACTACGGCGTGGAGATCGGCCCGGACCGGAAGGGCGTGTACTACTCGAAGTTCTTCCCGCATGAGGGCACGCGCGTCTTCTACCATGCCTTCGGCACGCCCACGGCAGCGGACAGCACGATTCTGGGCCGCGAGTACAAGGGCGAAACGCTTGGCGAGATCGATAATGTGGGCATCCGGATTACGGAGGACGGTCACTGGCTTGTCTTGAGCGTGGGCCACGGGGTGCCGGACAAGCGGGAGGACATTCTGCTGAAGGATCTGCGCGTGCCGAACGCACCGGTCATGCCGCTGGTCTACGGCGTCGAAAACCGTTTCAGCGAGCTGGCCGACGGCGACGCCTTTTTCGTCCGCACCGACTTCGGCGCACCCAAAGGCCGCATCCTGCGCTGCGTACCCGGCAAGCAGCCGAACGACTGGCCGACGGTGATTCCGGAGGCCAAAGACGTGCTGGAGCAGGTGAGTCTCGTCGATCACCGGTTCTTCGTCCTGCGGCTTCACGATGTGAAGAGCGAGGTAACCGGATACACCCTGGACGGCAAGCCCGCCGGCGCGGTGGCTCTGCCCGGCATCGGCGCGGGGTCCACGCTGCGCGGGCGGCCCACGGATACCGCCGGCTTCTACACCTTTGAGTCCCTCATCACGCCGCCGACCATCTTTTACTACGACGTGAAGACCGGCAAGACCGAGGTCTTCAACAAGCAGGATGTGCCCTTCGCCTCCGCCGAGTATGAGATTCAACAGGTCTTCTACACGTCAAAGGACGGCACGCACATCCCCATGTTCGTCGCGGGTAAAAAGGGCCTGAAGCGGGACGGCACCGAGCGGCTGTTGATGACCGGCTACGGCGGGTTCGCGCTGAGCGAGCTGCCCACCTGGAACCCCGAGTACGCCTGGTGGATGGAGCACGGCGGCTGGTTCGCGCTGCCCAACCTGCGCGGCGGCAATGAGTACGGCGAGGCCTGGCACAAGGCCGCCATGTTCGCCAATAAGCAGAACGTCTTCGACGACTGGTTTGCCGCGGCTGAGTACCTGATCGGCAATAGATACACCTCACCGGAGCACCTGGCCATCCGCGGCCGCTCCAACGGGGGCCTGCTGATGGGCGCGTCCATGACGCAGCGCCCGGATTTGTATGGCGCCATCTGGTGCGGCTATCCACTGCTGGATATGCTGCGCTACCAGCGCTTCGAGATGGGCCGCACCTGGACGACGGAGTACGGGGACGCTGAAAAGCCTACGGATTTTGCCTATATCTTCAGGTATTCGCCGTACCAGAACGTGCATCCCGGCACCAAATACCCGGCAGTGTTCTTCTTCACGGGGGACGGCGACACGCGCGTGGACCCGATGAACGCCCGCAAGATGGTTCCGCTGATGCAAAAGGACAGCGCCGGGGGCCGGCCGATCCTGCTGCATTACAGCGTGAAAGGCGGCCACAGCGCGGGCGTGTCGCAGACGCAGCTGGTCACCGACTACGCGCAGGAGATGAGCTTTCTATGGACGGAGACGGGTGGGAGCTAGCCCGTGCGCCCCATCTGTTTGTCATCCCGTAACAAAGTGAAGGAATCTGCTTTTTGCCCGGAGTGTCTATAGCGGGAAGAGACAGCAGATCTCATCATGGATTGCTCGCTAGGCTGCGGGATGACAAACCAGGGGAATACGTTACCGCCCCGCGGTCTGCACCGGCGCCACAATCGAAGCCGCTTGCGCCTGCAGCGGCGTGGCGCTCAGGATGTGGTACGGCCCGTATTGAATCGTCAGCGTGGCGTCGCCGCCCATGCGGATATGGCTGCTCGAAACCGTACGCGCTGGAAACCAGAAGTCGCCCACCTTGCTGTACTCGGTACGGAACTCACCGTTTTTCACCCAGAACGACGGTGCCTCGACCGGCTGCGCCTCGATGCGCACGACGGCGAAGTCCGTTCCCTGCACCCAGATCTTGCCGCGGAACGTGAAGCGATTATTGTGCCGTGGCGTAACCGCCAGCACATAACAATCGCCTTCGGGGAGGCGGTCGCGGCCAAGCAGCTGCATATCGTAGTTGGCCGGCGTGACGTGGGTGTCCCCGCGGGTGGCGGCCTGCTGCTCGCTGTCCATGGCGCGCTGAAAGACGCTGTCTCGCAGCAAGGGCGACCCCATCGCCGAAAGGATCACGAACTGCTTGGAGGATGGGGCGGTATAGGTCATCTGGACCGTCTCGCTGGCCTGCTTGTCGATCAAGGAGCCCTTGTAGGCCAGAACCATCACGCGACGGCTCTCATAGCTGTGCAGCGCCTCGGCGCGCCACTCGATGTAGTGCTGCATGTGGGCGGCAATCTGCTCAGCGGAGAGCGCGGGGAGCATGGCTTCCGGCGATACGACGGCTGCAGTTCCGGCGGCGGCGCTTTCGGCACCGGCTGCAAAGGCGGGTCCGGGTCCGGCTGCGAGCCTCTGCGCCGTCCCGGAGGCTCCCAGCAACAGCCCGAACACCAGACCCAAGACGCTTGCCCGGCGCACGCGCAGGGTCCCCGGCGGCGTCCAGCGCGCGGCGGCGGAGCGGAGCTTGGGGAGGTACATGGGTGCCCTCACGGAATCGGTGGCAGTCGGTAGGATGCACGGGGCTGTCCCGAAGAAAGCTCGGTAAGCCGCTGCCGTCAAGTGGCTTCACAGTAGCACAGGCGTACACGGGGGACGATATACCCCCTTTCGGCCATCATGGGTTGGGTGCTCTTCGCTGTCGCTACGGTGAAAACACCGCAACGTGATCCGCAACGCCGCGAAAGATCGCGCAATGTCGCAATATACGGCTAGGCGGCCCCGCCGCCAGCACCGGGCTTGGGCTTCTTCAGCAAAAAGGCGCCGGGAACGCAGATAGCTAGGATCAGGGTCATGTAGCGAAACACGTCCACGTAGGCCCAGAGCTGCGACTCATTGTTGAGGCTGGCGTTGGTGAGCGACAGCGCACGCAGGCCGGCAATGCGTGAGCCGGCGTGCTGCAGCATCTGCTGGGTGCGCAGCTCGATGGCCCGCTGATAGATCCAGTTCGCGCCGGAAAACCAGTGAACCAGGTCGTTCCGGTGCGATTGCGCGTGGCGCTGCGAGATGGTGTTGGCCGCGGAGATGCCGACGCTGCCGCCCACATTGCGCATGAAATTGAACACACCGCTGCCGATGCCCGACTGCTTTTCAGAGAGGGTACCCAGCGCCACCTTGGAAAGCGGCACAAAGACCATGGCCAAACCCACCCCGCCCCAGGTCGTGGGCCAGAAAAGCGACCACGGCGAGATTTGCAGCGTGATGAAGCCCAGCCAAAGCGTGGACAGGGCAAGGATGGCAAATCCGCCGGCCACGATTTTGCGCGGATCGTACTTCGCCGTGGCGACGCCCACCAGCAGCGCGGCCACAAAGGAGCCCAAACCACGCGGACTGACCGCCAGGCCCGCCTTGTAGGCGTCATAGCCCAGCAACTCCTGGTAAAACACCGGCAAGATCGTCGTCAACGCGTACAGCCCGATGCCGAGAATGAAGATAAGAACGCATCCAAGCGCCAGGTTGCGGTTCTTGAAGACCGTAAGATCCACCAGTGGCTTGGGATGCAGCAGCTCATAGATGATGAACAGGAGAAAACCCCCGATCATCACGCCGATGGCCCAGCGGATGCGAATGTCGCCGAACCAGTCCTGCTCCTGCCCCTTATCGAGCATGAACTGCATGGCCGCGATCCAGAGACCCAGCAGCCCAAACCCGACACCGTCGAATCGGCCCGGCTTCGCATTCTTGATCGACGGCGGGTCCTCCAGAAACTTGCTCTGCAGCAGCAGGGCCAGCAGGCCGATGGGTACATTGATGTAGAACGCCCAGCGCCATGAGATCGCCACGGTGAGATAGCCGCCGAAGGCCGGCCCGATCACCGGCGCGAGCACGACGCCGAGGGCGTACAGGCCCAGCGCCTGACCCTGCTTTTCCGGCGGAAAGCTCTCAATCAGGATCGACTGCGACAGCGGCTGCAGCGCTCCGCCGGCCGCGCCCTGGATAATACGCGCCAGCAGGATAAAGCCGAGCGTGGGCGCGAGGCCGCAGAGCACGGAGGCGATGGTGAAGACCACGATCGAGCCCATCAGGAATTTTTTGCGCCCGAAGCGCTCCGCGAAGTAGCTGCTGGCGGGCAGAAACACAGCGTTCGCCACCAGATACACCGTCAGCACCCACTCGGCCTCGTCGGTCGTCGAAGCCGTGGAGCCCGCGATGTAGGGCACCGCGACCGAGGCGATGGAGGTGTCCATCACCTCCATGAACGTCGCGATCATGACTGCCGTCGCGATGAACCAGGGATTGGCCTTCGGCTTCCAGCCGCTGTCCGCGCCCGGCATCAGGCCTCGCCCTCAGCGATCAATACGATGCGCGGCGTCATTTGACCCATACCTGCGGCTCCACGGACATGCCGGGCGCCAGGCGCTCCGCTCCGGGTTGGCCGGGTTTGAAGCGGATGCGCACCGGCAGGCGCTGCACCACCTTCACGTAGTTGCCGGTCGCGTTTTCCGGCGGCAGCAGGCTGTAGATCGCACCGGAGCCCCCGGGGAGCGCCTCCACATAGCCGTCAAAGTTCATCTTCAGCGCGTCAACGTAGATACGTACGGACTGCCCCGGATGCATGTTCGTGATTTCGGTTTCCTTGAAGTTGGCCTCGACCCAGATGTCGTTGGTCTGGGTCAGCGCGAACATCTCCTGCCCGGCCGTGACCTGGGAGTTCAGCTGCACGTTTTTGTCGCCGATGATGCCGTCCTCGGGCGCGTAGATCCGGGTGTACTCAAGATTCAGCTCGGCCTGGTCGGCGTTGGCCTGCATCTGCTTCACACTCGCCTGCCGCTCCGCCAGGGTCGCATGCTGCATGGCAATCTGGCGGGGCAGATTCAGCTTGGCCTCTTTCAGCTGCGCCTGCGCCTGCCGTAGGGAGTCCCCCGCCTGCGTGACCTGCTTGGCGGCCGCCTCGGCCGTCTGCTGCCGGGAGGCGACCACGGCCGCCTGCGCGCGCTCCTGCGTCGCCTGCTGGTCATACTGCTCGCGCGAGACCTCTTCTTTGAGCACCAGCTGTTTGTAGCGCTCCTCCTCACGGGCGGCATTGGCCTCGTTGGCCTCGGCCTGGCGTAGGTCGGAGAGCGCGGACTGGTAGCGCGCCTCGGTGCCGGTCACGTTGGCCTCCGCACCCGCGACGCTCTCCGCCGAGGTGGTGACCTGGGTTCCCTGCGTGGTGCTGGTGATAGGCACGTTCGGCGCCTGGGCGGAGACGTTCGCCTCGGCCTGCGCCAGCTGCGCCGCGGCCTGCTCCTTGGCCACCTGGTAGTCGCGCGTATCAAGCTGCAGCAACAGTTGGCCCTTCTTCACACGATAGGTGTTTTCAACATAGACCCCCGTGACGAAGCCGTTGATCCGCGAGCTGATGGGGTCCGTGTGACCTTGGACGAAGGCATCATCGGTGTCCACGTATTTGCCGAGATAGATAAAGAGCCAGATGGTCGCGATCACCAGCACGATAAAGCCGATCACGATGCCGAGGGTCGCGAGCCGGTGCTCCTTTACCCAACCGCCCACGCGCTGCGTTACGGGCGGTTTGTCCTCTTCCTTTTCTTTGTCATCGCCACCCTCCTTTTTGTCGCCGCTGCCCTTGTCTTCGCCGCCCTCTTTTTTGTCGCCGGACTGCTCTTTCTGCGTCCGCACGCTGTCCAGTTCGGCGCGCAGCCGCGCCTGTTCGTCATAGAGCATACGCAGCAGCAGGTTGTTCTGCTCTTCCGCCGGCGTGGGCTGGCGTACCGCTTCGTCAGGACCGGGCGACTGTGTCTCAGGCATGCTTTACTTCCTCAGCAACTGTGGAAGGGTTCCCTCGGCGTTGCCCATGGCGCGCGCCAGCGAAACCTTCGCAAGGTTATGTTCATACACGGCGGTGATGTAATCGTCGTCGGCCTGCACGACGGCCTGCTCGGCCTGCACGAGTTCTACCGTGTCGGTAACGCCGGCAGCGAAGCGGTCGCGCGACTGCTGGAGCGTGTCGTGCGACAGGCCGACGTTGCTCTCCGCCACGCCCACCTGGTCCGCCGCCGAATTCAGATTGATGAACGCCTGGCGCACATCCTGATCGACCTGCCCGCGCGTGTCCTCGAGCTCGGATTGACGTTGGTGCAGCGCGGCTTCGGCCTGCTCGATCTCACCGTGGATGCGGCCGCCCTCATAGAGCGGGATCGTCAACAGCCCGGAGACGGTATAAACCCCGGTGGAATGAGAGGAGGGTGCCGTGCCGGCCGCACCGTAGTCGGCATTCACGGCGAGGTTGGGGAGGCGTTCGGCGTGCGCCGCCTTCAGGCCCTGCTGCGCCGCGCGCACGCCGGCCTCCGCGGCCCGGATGTCGGCGCGGGCCTGAAAGGCACGCTGCAGGGCGGTGTCCATTGTCAGATCGGTCAAGGGCGCGTAGCGATAAGTTTCGGCGATGCTGAGGGCCTGTCCCAGGGGCAGCCCGATCAGCCGTGCCAGCTGCAGCTTTTCCGTTTCAGTGTCGGCCTGCAGGGAGCGTAGGCGTTGCTGCTCGGTTTGCAGCTGCACCTGCGCGCGTTCGGCGTCGACGCGCGCCGCCAGACCCGCCGTAAAACGGTCCGCCGCCTGCTTGGCCACGACCCGCGCATTTTCCACCTGCGCCTGCGCCGCCTGGACGCGCGCTTCGGTGGCGATCAGCTGCAAGTAGCTGCCGCCCACGGCGAGCACAATCAGGTCGCGTGCGTTTTTTACCTGTTGCAGGCTGGCCTTCACGGCTTCGCTCGCGCTGCGGAGGTTGCCGAGGCGTACCAGATCGAAGACCGACTGCTGCAGCCGCACCGCGCGGGCGTCGAAGTAATTGAACTGGATGGACTCCGGGATGATATTCAGTGAGATGCCCAGGGTGCGCAGATTTTCCCGCTCAAAGGTCTCGCTGATCCCGGTATTCAGGTTGGGCAGCAATGTGCTTTTGGCCACGGTTCTCTGGCCCTGTGCCTGTAGCACGGCGTTCGACTGCTCCACCGCGCCCAGGTTGTAGCGCAGGCCCAGCGCCAGCGCGTTCGGCAAGGTCAGCGCGAGCGTCTGGCCGGAGGCTTTACCCACCGGTGTGCTGCCGTTATACGGCGCCATTACGCTCACGGAGCTGTTGATGGTATTTACCGTGTTGCCGCCGCCGGAGTTCGTGGTGGCCTGCGTGATGGAGACCGTGCCGCCGCCGCCGGTGCTTGGCCGCCCGGAGAGCGGCACCTGCATTGGCGTCGTGGGTCCGGTTACGCCTTCCGACGGGCTCTGTGCCGCGGCAAGCGGCGCGGAGGCGACTGCACCCAGCAAGGTGAGGCCAAGCCATCCGGCACGCAGCCAGACACGCAGCGGGGCCGGACCGGGCAGGGTCCTGCGTGTGCCGGTTAAACCGCGCCGCAGGGCCACCCTGTCCGCAGGGGTAGCCGGAAAGACATGTCGGTTCCCATGCGAGCTAGCCAATGCCCAGCATCCTGTTCCCCGCGCCGAAGGGAGCACCCACACGCCGGCCGGCGAGGCACGCGCCCTTGCGGTTCAACATTGCATGAAAGGCCACGAACATCTCCGATTCCTGCCGAATGAGCACTCCTGCCGGACGAGCACTCCTGCCGAACGAGCCGCAGAGTCTCCATCCACGTGCAAAAGGGGCGTTCGCGCTGCCTGTTTGCTTTGAGCGATTGGATGCACGCAAGCGCCTCCGCGCCTGTTCGATCTCCATATGTCCCGTGATGTCCCGTGCTTTACTGCCAGCCGCCACCCAAGGCGCTGTAGAGCTGCACGAGGGTCAACGCCTCGGTTTGCTGCGCGCCGGCCAGATTCAACTGCGCCGAAAACAGATTGGAATCCGTCGTCAGCACCTCCAGGTACGCGGTCGCGCCGCCCTGGTAGCGCACCCGCGCCAGGCGCGTGGCATCCTTTGCCGCCGCCACGAGCTTTTCCTGCTCTACGCGCGCGGCACGCTGCTTGTCTACGGCGATCAGTGAGTTGGAAACATCGTGGAAGGCGGTGGCGATGGCTTTCTTGTAATCAACCACCAGCTCGTCTTTTTGCCGCTCGGAGAGCTGCACCTGTCCGCGCAGTTTGCCGCCCTCAAAGAGGGGTTGCGACGCGATGCCATAGCCATACACCGTTTGCCCCGAGGTGTTGAAGAGATTGGCGAAGGTGTTGCCGCCCAGACCGCCCGAGGCATTCAGGGTGAGCTGCGGAAAGAACTGCGCGCGCGCCACCCCCACCTGGGCATTGGCGGCGCGCAGCTGCGCCTCGGCCTGCTGAATGTCCGGCCGGCGCTCCAGCAGCTGTGACGGCAGGCCGACAGGCAGATCCTGCGGCGGCGGCGCCAGGGCGTTGGGATCGGTGTGCGCCACGGGCCCGGGATTTTCACCCAGCAACAGCTTCATGGCGTTTTCGTTCTGCTGAATCTGCTGTTCCAGCAGCGGGATCTGGTTGCTGGCGGTGTACAGCAGCTCCTCCGCCTGGCGCACATCCGAAAGCGGCGAGGCCCCGCCCTGCTCGAGCGTGCGGGTCAGGTTGACCGAGTCCTGGCGTACCTTCAAGGTCTGCTGCGAGATTGCCAGCTGCTGATCGAGCAGACGGAGCTCGAAATACGTGGTCGCGACCTGTTGCACCAGGCTCAGCCGCACCGCGCGCTGCGCCCAGATCTGGGCCAGCAGGGTGTCCCGCGCGGCCTGCGTCTGCTTGCGATAGATACCCCAGAAATCCGGCGTCCAGGAAGCGGAGAGGTTGTAGCTGCCGAAGGCCAAGGGGCTTGAAACAGAGCCGAACTCATTGGCGGGAAACTCCGCCCCGATGCCCGTGCCGCCCACGGTGATCTGCGGAAACTGCTGCGCGCGCGTGATCCTGACCTGGGCTTCCTGCTCCAGGATGCGTTCCGCGGCCACCCGCAGATCGAAGTTGTTTTTAAGCGCGGTGGTGATCAGCGCCTGCAGCTCGGGCTCCTTGAAGACCTGCGCCCATTGCTGGTCGCCCAGCGAATTGGCCGGCGCGCTCGAGACCTCCGCGTTGTTCACGCCGCGAAAGGCCGGCGGCACCGGCGCCGCGGGTCTTGCGTACTTGGGGCCCACGTTGCAGCCCGCGGTTGCCAACAGCAATATGCCGGCCGCCGACAGCCGCACGATCGCGAAGGGGAGAATGCCCCTTCTCTGCCTTCCAAAGGTGTAGATCACTGCATTCTCCTCTCAGGCCAGGTGGTGCAGCCGTTCTGTCTCGTTATGCTCTTTCGAGCCGTCCATGGCCGGATCGGCCGCGTGCCCTGAATCCATCGTCGTGCCCTTGCCGCCGCGGCCGAACCGGTGCGACAGGTACTCAACGACGGCGAACGTCACCGGGATCATCAGGATGCCGACCAATGTGGCAAGTAACATGCCTCCGATCACAACCGTTCCCAGAATGCGTCGCGAGGTCGCACCCGCCCCCGTGGCCGTCCACAGCGGCAGACAGCCGAAGATAAATGCCAGCGCCGTCATCACGATGGGCCGGAAACGCAGCCGGGCGGCGTTCAAGGCGGCCTCCGCGATGGTCTGGCCGCCCTTGTAGTTGGTCACCGCGAATTCGACGATCAGAATCGCATTCTTGGCCGACAACCCGATCAGCATGATGAGCCCGATCGTGGCGAAGATGTCGTTCTCAAACGCTCGCAGACTCAAGGCGATATACGCGCCGAGGATGGCGACGGGCGTTGAGAGAAGCACACTGAACGGCAGGGTCCAGCTCTCATACAACGCCGCCAGAATCAGAAAGACGAACAACAGCGAAAGCCCGAAGACGGCCGAGGCCGGCACACCCTGCGACGCCCGCTGCTCCTGAAACGTGATGCCTGAATAATCGAAGCCCATGCCGACCGGCATTGTTTGCCTGTACACCTGTTCGAGCGCGGCACGGACCTGGCCGGAGCTGTAGCCGGGCTTGCCGGCAATGTTGATCTGCGCCGCTGGATATTCGTTGAAGCGCGTAATGAACTCCGGGCCGGTGATCTGCTTGGTGCGCACCAGCGAGCCCAGCGGCACCTGCCCGCCGTTGGCGCTGCGCACGTAAAACTGGTTGATATTGGCGATGTTCGTGCGGGAGGAGCCTTCGGCTTCGACATAGGTCTGCCATTGGCGGCCGAAGCGGTTGAAATAGTTCACCAGATAGCCGCCCATGAAGGTCTGCATGGTCGTGTACACGTTGGTGAGATCGACCTGCTGCTGGCTTGCCTTCTCACGATCCACATCGGCGTAGATCTGAGGCACGGCGGGGAGATACGACGGGATCGCGGCGGCAATCTCGGGCCGCGTGGCGGCCGCGCCCAGAAAGGCATAGATATTTTGTGTCAGGAACTGCGGGTCATCCTTACCGGAACGGTCTTCCAGAATCATCGTGACCCCGCCGGAGGTACCGATGCCCGGGATGGCCGGCGGTGGGAAGCTGAACGCGAGTCCATCGCTCATGCCGCCCAACTTGCCCTGCACGCTGTTTTGAATGCTCGCGAGCTGCTCATTGGCCGCCTTGCGTTGCTCCCACGGCTTCAGCGTGACGAAGAAGAATGCCGTGTTGGTGCTTTCGGTCAGGGTCAGCAGACTGAAGCCGTTCACCTGCATCACACCGCTGATGCCGGGTGTGTCCAGCAGTGCCTTGGTCACCTTCAGGCCGGCGTTGTCGGTACGCTCCAGGCTGGCCGCGTCCGGCAGCTGCAGCGCCACAAACATGTAGCCCTGATCTTCGGTCGGGATGAATCCGGTCGGCAGCCGCGTGCCGAGGAAGACCGCCACCACCGCGACCAGCGCGAGGGCGGCCATGGTGAGGCCGGACTTATGGATCAGCGTGCCCGAGGTGGACACATATTTATCCGTGGTCCGGTTGAACAGACGGTTAAAACCGTCAAAGAAGCGCTGTAACGGTCCGCGCTTGCGGTTCTTGTCCTTGGGCTTGAGCAGCAGGGAGGCCAGTGCCGGGCTGAGCGTCAGCGCATTGAAGGCCGAGATCAGCACGGAGACGGCGATGGTGACCGCAAACTGCTGATAAAGACGTCCCGTGATGCCCGGGATGAACGCGGTCGGGATGAAGACGGCCGCCAGGATGAGCGCGATCGCCACCACCGGGCCGCCGACCTCTTCCATGGCCCTCTCGGTCGCTGCGCGCGGCGTCATTCCCTCCTCGATGTGGTGCTCCACGGCTTCGACGACGATGATGGCATCGTCCACGACGAGGCCGATCGCCAGCACCAGCCCAAACAGCGAGAGGGTGTTGATTGAAAAGCCGAGCACCGGAAAGAGAATGAACGCGCCGATCAACGAAACAGGAACGGCCAGCAACGGAATCAGCGTCGCCCGCCATCCCTGCAGGAACAGGTACGTGACCAGAATGACCAGGACCAGGGCGATCCCCAGTGTCACGGTGATGTCGTGTATGCCGGCCGTCACGGCCTTTGTCGTGTCCAACGTGATCGAGTACTGCAGGCCGGCCGGGAAGCTCTTGGCGAGCACCTCCATCTGCGCGCGCACGGAGGCAGCCGTTTGTACCGCGTTTGAACCCGGGAGCTGATACACGCCCATAATCCCGGCGGGCGCCCCGTTGTAGCGGGCACTGAGATCGTAGTTCTGCGAACCCAGCTGCACCCGCGCCACATCCCTCATGTGCAGCACGGAGCCGTCGGGATTTGAACGCAGGATGATGTCTTCAAACTGCTTCTGATCCACGAGCCGGCCCTGCGTGCGCACCGTGTAGGTCAGCTGCTGGCCGGAAGGGACAGGCTCTCCGCCGATGCGACCCGCGGGATAGACATTGTTTTGCGCCGCGAGCGCATTGATTACATCGGTCGAGGTGACGCCGAGTTGCGCCAGCTTGTCAGGTTGCACCCAGACGCGCATCGCATACTGGCCGCCGAATACCTGCACCTTGCCGACGCCCTTGACGCGGGTCAGTTGATCCTGGACGTTGATAATCGCGTAGTTAGTGAGAAATTCGGCATCGTACTTGTCACTCGGCGAGTTGATGGTGACGATCATCAGGGGCGAGGTCTGCGCCTTTTGCACCGTGACGCCGGCCGTATTCACCAGCGGCGGCAACTGCGACTGCGCCTGCGAGACACGTAGCTGCGCCAGCACCTGATCGATGTTCGGGTCGGTCTTCACATCGAAGTCGACATACAACGTCGACTGCCCGTTGTTGGCGTTCTGCGAATACATGTAAATAGCGTTGTCGACGCCATTCATCTGCTCTTCAATGGGCGTTGCGACTGCCTGTTCCAGTGTCTTGGCATCGGCGCCGGGATAGGTGGCCTGAACCTGGATCTCGGGCGGCACGATGTCCGGATACTGCGAGGTCGGCAGGGTGAACAGCGAAACCAGGCCGATAATCACGGTGAGGATCGCGATGACGATGGCCACAATCGGCCGGCGTATGAAAAATTTCGACATCGATTACCTCCCTGTCGCGTCCGTGCCGGTGGAGGCCACGGACTGCGTGCTCACCGTGGTCAGCTGTGCCGTCACGGGGGCCCCTTCCTTGAGCTTCTGCAGTTGATCGAGGATGACCTCCGTACCGGGCGCCACGCCGCTCTTGACCACCCAGTTTGACCCGATCTGCGGCCCCAGCGTGATATTGGCCACGTGCACCTTGCCGTCGGGGCCCACGGTGTAGACCTGCTCCTGACCCTGCAGCTCCGTGACCGCGACCTGCGGCACCAGCAGCGCATTGCGCAGCACCTCGGTCTCAGCGGAGACGCGCCCGAACTGCCCCGGCCGCAACACATTACCGGCGTTGGGAAACGCCGCGGCGATGCGGATCGCGCCGGTCTGCGGATTGATCTGCCGATCTACAAATACGATGTGCCCGGCCTGCGGATACCTGTCGCCGCTGGCGAGCGAAAGCGTCAACGGCAGATTGGCGCCGCTGTGCAGCAGGTCCGCGTGCCCGGCCTGCGCACGCCGCACCAGCGCCAGATACTCGGCGTCCGAGATGGAAAAGTACACCTTGATCGGGTCCAGCTGCGAGACCGCCGTCAGCACCGACTGCGCGTTCACCAGATTGCCCACCTGCGTGGTGGCCGCCCCGGCCACGCCCGAGATCAACGAGCGCACATCCGTGAAGCTCAGGTTCAGCCTCGCCGTGGCAATCTGTGCCTTTGCCGCTGAGATCTGCCCCTGGGCCGTGGCAATCTGCGCCTCCGCCGAGCGCACCGAGGCCTCTGCCTGCGCGGAACCCTGCTTATCGTTATCGAGCTGGCTCTGCGCGATGGCGCGCTGGTTGGCCAGGGGCGTGTCTCGATTCACGTTGATCTGCTGCAGCCCAAGCTGCGCCTGCGCCTGCCCCAACTGGCCCTGCGCCTGGCCGAGCTGGCCCTGCGCCTGCGCCGATTGTCCCTGCGCCTGTTCGAGTGCCGCCTGGAACGGCCGCGGGTCGATCTGAAAGAGCACCTGGCCCTTGCCGACCGTCGAGCCTTCGCGGTAGAGCTGCTTGACCAGATAGCCGCTCACCTGCGGCTGAATATTGGCATTGACATAGCCGTCCATGGTGCCGACCCAGGTACCGATCAGCGGTACATCGGCCGTCGTCACACGCACGGCACTGACCGGCAACGGCCCCATGGCACCCCCCGGCGGGCCGGCGGGCGGCTTGGCGCAACCGGCCAGCAACAGAGCTCCGGCAAAGCCGGCCCCCAGTGCGGCTCCAACGAAAAACGGACGAGAAGGCGGAACTTTGCGGCTCTTTGCGGGTCTTTCCATCATGAACAGTGTTCCCAGGTAGCGATCGTCTTGCTGCTTCAAAACATACACGTATGTATAAAAGGGCTGCATACATGAATGTATTGTTTGTGAGACTCTGAGGGTGCTGTGGACGATTCAGAAAAAAGTTCGCGCGGCGGCGTTTTGCACCCACCCGTACATCCTCGCCAGCAGGCCCGCTCCCGTACCACGCGGCGAGAGCTGGTCGATGCCGCCCGCGATATCTTCGCCCGGGATGGCTTCGAGCAGGCACGGATCGAGGACATCGCCGCCGCCGTCGGCAAGACGCGCGGGGCTTTCTACGCGCACTTTCAGGACAAAGAGGACGTCTTTTTCGCCATCTTCGAAGAATACCTGGCGCGTGACCGGCGAAAGATCGTCGCCGCGCTGCAGGACAGGCACACCGCGGACGAGCGCGTCGAGGCGCTTACCTCCCTGCTCGCGGCTCTGGTCAAGGATCGGCGGCGCATGTTGCTCGCCATAGAATTCAAGCTGTACGCCATACGCCGCCCGCACCAGAAGCGGCTCGCCGCGCTGCATCGCGACATGAAGGTGCGCTGCGCGGAGGCCCACATCGATGAGCTGCTGCCCGAGATCAAAGATCAGGGGCCGGCACGGAAACGCGAGATTGCCGCCCAATTCAGCGCGCTCGTGGACGGTCTCGCCCTGAACCGCCTCTTCGATCCGCAATCCATGCGCGATACGCAACTGCGCGTCCTGGTGCGAGCGGGTACCGAAGCCGCCATGGAATCGGACGGCGCGGGGCCGAGCGACTCTTGTCGATTCAAGCACTAGGTCAGAAAGTAGAGCCCCCGTGTGGAGCCCTAACCTTAGACTTTGTCATCCTGAACGCATTCATCCTGAACAAAAGAAGGATCTGCTAACGCAGCGAAGGACCTGATTCGCTGCCACGTCGGAGACGCTTCGAGCAAAACAGATCCTTCCTGCTGCTAACGGATGACGTTTCAGTAGGGTGAGTAGTACCGCGGACGATAGGCCGTATTCGCCACCGGACCGTAGGGTCCATACGGTGCGTAGCCATAAGGCGTCGCCATCGGCGGCGGGGGCGGGGCGGGGAGGTAGCCGTAAACTACCGGTCCCGACATAAACATCGGCTGCGGCGGAGCGGCATAGACCACCGGTTGCGGAGGGTACGCGTACACCGGCGGCGGCGGCGGCGCATAGGACTGCTGCGGGGGCGGTGGATAGTTCGGCTGCGGAGCGTAAGCCTGCGGGGCGCGCGAGATCAGTGCCGGCCCTGCCTGCGCCACCTCGTTTCGGTCCGGGATCACGAAATCATCCATAACCTTCAGTGTCAGCCGGGTCTCCGGCTTCAGCGTCGGGCGCGGACCGCGGCGCGGCAGGTTGATCAGATCGATCGGCCAAAGCACCGGAATCAGCCACTCCACCGTGTCGCGCACGGGATGGCCCGTGCCGTGAATGCGGCCTTCCTTGTCGACCGGGTATTTGGGCACGTACACCACCTTGCCCGCGAACGGGACGACGGTATTGCCCACGATCAAACGGTCGAACTTCAGCTCCATCCATCCCTTGCCGACGAAATGACCGGGGTCCCGGTAGTCTTCAAAACGGCCTTCCAGGTAGCTGCCGTACGGGAAGACGGAGCGGCCGTACAGCTCCACATGGCTGACGCCGCAGAGCACGGGATCGCCGATGGATTCTGTCTTCGAGGAGATTTTGGGCTCGGCGACGGTGCATTGGATCAGAGATCCAGCCGGCACCAGTTGCTCACCGGCACGCGCCATCAACGGGGCGGCCAGGAGCAGAAGCGATGCAAACAGTTTACCTTTCAAGGAACGTCCTCCAGACGTGCGTGCAAAGGCCGATTCGGCCGGTTTGCGGTTGCACATGCCCTGCGGAACACGAACAGGTATAAGGCTAGCCAGGGTTCTTGCCGAGCCACAACGGTCTTTCTACGAAGACCTGTATAAGGATGTGCCATCATCTCCCGTTTCTCGCTTTGTCGTCAAGGCAAGCTCTACCACGGAGGTGGTCTTGACTCGTGCCTTTGGAAGAAAAACGCGTAAGTGTGTCCCATTTCACACCGGTTTGCACCGGCGCAGGTTACGATCGTGCGGCGGAGGGGCTGGCACTCTGTACCAATCGGCGGGATAATCGGGGAAGACACAAGGGCTCAACGATCGCGGGCGAGTTTAGGACAAGGAACCGATCTACGCTCACGACAAGGAACGATCCACGAAGGAACGACCCACGAAGGAACGATCCACGAAGGCGACTGGCCCGGTGGTGCACGTTTCAGAATTTGCGGATCAATACCAATCGTTACATCGTTCATTGAGCGACTCAATTTTAAGCGGCAAAGGAAGGCCCAAGCAGGATGACAGAAGCGATCGTCGTAACAGGAGGCGCCGGTTTCATCGGCGGCAACTTCGTGCTGCACTGGCTGGGCGAAGAGCTGGGCCCGGTGGTGAACCTCGACAAGCTGACCTATGCCGGCAACCCGCAGACGCTGGCCACCGTGGCCGGCCGCCCCGACTATACCTTCGTGCAGGGCGATATCGACGATCCGGCGCTGGTCACCGAGCTGTTGACAAAGCATAAGCCTCGCGCCATCGTGCATTTCGCCGCCGAAAGCCACGTTGATCGCTCGATCCTGGGCCCCGAGGTCTTCCTTCAGACCAATATTCACGGAACCTTCACGCTGCTTGAGGCCGCGCGCCGGTACCTCGGCACGCTGAGCGAGGAGGACGCCGGAGACTTTCGCTTCCTTCACGTCTCGACCGACGAGGTATACGGCACCCTGGAGCCCGAAGACCCGGCCTTCTCCGAGACCACGGCGTACGCTCCCAACAGTCCGTATGCGGCCTCCAAGGCGGCGTCGGACTTCCTCGCCCGCGCCTGGGTGCACACCTACAGGATGCCGGTGCTGGTCACCAACTGCTCCAACAACTATGGACCGTACCAGTTTCCGGAGAAGCTGATCCCGTTGATGATCAACAACGCGCTCGCCGGCAAGCCGCTGCCCATCTACGGCGACGGCCTGCAGGTCCGCGACTGGCTGTATGTGGTCGATCACTGCCGCGCGATCGCGGAGGTGCTCGCCAAGGGCAAGGTCGGGGAGACCTACAACGTCGGCGGGGTCAACCAGCGCTCCAACCGTGAGGTCGTGCACACGCTGTGCGCGCTCTTGGATGAGCTGGTGCCGGAATCCCCGTACAAACCGCATGCGCAGCTGATCACCTCCGTCAAGGACCGCCCCGGCCACGACCGGCGCTATGCCATCGACGCGACCAAGATCGAGCGCGAGATCGGCTGGACCCCCAAGGAGACCTTTGAAACCGGCCTCCGCAAGACCGTGCAGTGGTACCTCGACAACCGCGAATGGGTGGAAGGCGTGACCAGCGGCAGCTATCAGCAGTGGGTTTCGGCCAACTACGCCGACCGTACCGGCGAGGCGGTCGCGAAATGAAGGGCATCATTCTCGCAGGCGGTTCCGGCACGCGGCTTCATCCCGTGACGCAGAGCATCTCCAAGCAGCTGCTGCCGGTGTATGACAAGCCCATGATTTACTACCCGCTTTCGGCGCTGATGCTGGCGGGTCTCAAGGAGATCCTGCTGATTTCGACCCCGCAGGACACACCGCGCTTTGAGGCGCTGCTGGGCGACGGCTCGCAGTGGGGCCTGAAGCTGCAGTATGCCGTGCAGCCCTCGCCCGATGGGCTGGCGCAGGCCTTCCTGATCGGTAAAGAGTTTCTTGCGGGTGACGGCTGCTGCCTGGCCCTGGGCGACAATATTTTTTATGGCCACGACCTGGCGAAGTCGCTGCGCGCGGCGGCGGAGCGGACCCGCGGGGCCACGGTTTTCGCCTACCCCGTGCAGGACCCGGAGCGCTATGGCGTAGCTGAGTTCGACGCGAACCGCAAGGTAATCTCCCTTGAAGAGAAGCCGGCGAAGCCGAAGTCGCGCTATGCCGTGACAGGGATCTACTTTTACGATGACCAGGTCGTCTCTGTAGCCGAAGGCATCAAGCCCTCGCCGCGTGGCGAGCTCGAGATCACGGACGTGAATCGCTGGTACCTCGAGAAAGAACAGCTGCACACCGAGGTTCTGGGCCGAGGCACCGCGTGGCTGGATACGGGCACGCATGAGTCGCTGCTCGAGGCCTCGAATTTTATTCAGACCATCGAGCACCGGCAGGGACTGAAGATCTCCTGCCCCGAAGAGATCGCCTATCGTCTCGGCTACATCGATCGCGATCAACTGGAGGCCCTGGCCGCCAAGATCGGCAAAAGCACCTACGGCCAGTACCTGAAGCGCATGGTGACGGAGACGGTGTACTAGTGACGGCGACAGAATTTACCGGCGTGGATCAGCCAGTGCGCGTACCCGGGACCATCCTGCTCACCGGCGTGAACGGCCAGGTGGGCGGGGAGTGCCTGCCGCTGCTCGAGGCGATGGGCGAGGTCGTGGCCCCGACACGCGCGGAGCTGGACATGGGCGATGCGGAGGCCGTCCGCGCGTATGTGCGGCGCCTGAAGCCGCGCTGGATCGTCAACCCCGCGGCGTACACCACGGTGGACAAGGCGGAAAACGACGTCGAAGCGGCTTATGCGGTCAACCGTGATGCGGTGGCGGCGCTGGGCGAGGAGGCGGCCAAACTTGGCACGCCGGTGCTTCATTTTTCCACCGATTATGTCTTCGCCGGCGAGGGCATGGAACCCTGGCGTGAGACCGATGCCACGGCGCCGCTTGGGGTCTACGGTGCCTCCAAGCTCGCCGGCGAACAGGCCCTGACGGCCAGCGGTGCGCCGTGCATGGTGTTTCGTACAAGCTGGGTCTATGGGGCGCGGGGCAAGAACTTCCTGCTGACCATCCTGCGGTTTGCCCGCGAGCGTGAAGAGATGAAGGTCGTCGCCGATCAGCACGGAGCGCCTACTTCGGCGCGCGATCTGGCCCGGCTGGTGGCACACGTCATCTCCCGCTTCGAAGGCGAAGCCGCGGCTGCAGGCAAGCCGCTGGCAGAGGTCATTATGCCGTTCTCGGGCATATACCACGCCTGCGACGCGGGTTTTACCACGTGGTTCGGCTTTGCCGATGAGTTCGTGCGCCTGGCCAAAGAGGCCGAACCTGAACAGCGATTCGCGCGCCTGCTGCCCATCACCACGGCCGAGTATCCCACACCGGCCAAACGTCCCTCCAACTCCCGCATGAACTGCGATAAGCTGCGACAGGACCTGGGTTTCCCTATGCCCACTTGGCAACACTCCACGGCAGAGATCATGCGCGAGGTGCTGAGACACTGAAAGAACCGTCCGGAAGAAGTTGTTACCTTCCTTTTGTCATGCCGTGACGAAGTAAGGGATCTGCTTTTCACAGCGCCTGCTAAGGCTGAGGATCAGCACAGCCGTCCCTGCGTTCAGGACGATGCTCGTCGCGAAATACACCCTTAGCAGCCATCACCGTTGCAGCACAAGCTCGCAGCCCTTCGGCGCACAGCTGACCACGAACAGATGTACGAGTTGCACGAAGGACCCCGTCGCCGGAAAGAGGGTGCTCAGGTTGGCGTGCGCGAGAAGTGCGTCGGCCCCGGGCAGTGCGCTCCCTGCGCCTGCGATGGAAGCCGCCGCAACCACCTTGCCGCGCGCCAGCAGCACCGCATAGGTTGCCGAGCCGTTCCGCCCCCCCGCAGGGCCCAAGGAGAATGTGCGCAAGCGCAGCAGATCCGGCGTGGAAGCGGCAGCATCTCCGGTCGCGTCCCCGCCTTGCCCGACGCCGGCCCGCTTCGCCGAGGCGTGCCCACCGGATCGCTCCACGGCGGCGACGGTTTTCAAGCGCGCCTCCATCGCAGCGAGCTCGGCACGCTCCACCCCGCTTTGCGGGTTGGCCGCCCCCGCCGCGGCGACGGCCAGCTGGAGATCGGCCGCCGCGGCCGCGGGCCGGCCCAGGGCGGCTTCGACCTCGCTCAGGTGCTCGCCGACGGTGCCGTGCAGCACGTTGCGCCAGGCAGCGCGTATGTAGGGCTCCGCCTCCGCCGGTTTGCCCTCGCGAAACAGTGCCCAGCCGAGTGTGTCCCACGCGGCCACCAGCAGCGGCGTGCCGAACTGCAGGGGCTGCGAGCCGCCGCCCAAACTCCAGCCTTCACTTTCGAGTTCCATGCGCTCAATCGCCTGGCGTGCCGTGGCTTCGGCCGTGGGAAGCTCACTTCCCGCATCCGCCAAGGCATACGCGATGCTGTTGCGCACCGAGCTGTCATCGGTTCCACTCAGCATCTGCACGAGCCGCTTCGCCCCGGCAGCCTTGTCCCCGGCCCTCAGCTCTGCCAGCCCCAGCGAGTACTGCAACGAGGGATCATGGCGCGCGCTCTCCGGCAGGCGTGCCAGGCCGGCGGTTCCGGCCTCCAGAGCCTTCCCGTTCTGGCCCTCGTCGAGCAGCAGGTTCACTTCGAGCCCGACCGGCCGCGGGTCGGCGGGCGCGACCGCAGCCCAGGCACGCGCGGCATCCAGCGCCTCGGGCCGGCGGTTCAGTTGCACCAGCGCCGCCGTAAGCGGGCTGTAGACAGGATCATTGTCAGGATGGAGAGCCAGCTCCTTGCGGAAGTCGACCACCGCCGTGCCCGGGTCCTTTTCGCGCAGGCTCAGAACGGCATAGGCTGCCCACAATCCCGGTTGCCGGGCGTTCAGGGTACGCAGGCGATCCAGGGCCGCGCGTGCCTCTGCAAGATGATTGGCGTCGATTGCCTGCCCGGCCTGTCGCAGCAGATCGGCGGGTGAGGGGTCCGCGCCAGAGGCGGATGCCTGGCCCGTTGCGGCCCCGGGAGCAGGCAAAGGCTCCTGTGCCGGCAGCAGACTGCCCCACAGCAGCAGGCTTGGCAAGGCCATCCGGCCGCCGAATCGTGCCAGTCTGTTAAAACCTGCAAATCTTGTAGGGGGTGCCACCTGCGCGAGTCGTCTTCGCCTGGTCATGCTAGCTGTATACCAAAATGGGCCGCAGCGGCGGCCGAGGCCCTGAATGTACTCCGAGCCTGGGCGTCCGGGCAAAGGGGTAGAAGCCGCGCATCGCGCTGTAACCGATCGTTCACGCTGGGTTCACGGGCCCGCAATCACCCGCGTTTTACCTTGCAAACTATGCACAAAAGATCTGGTTGGTCTGCCCATGCCGTTGCGGCGGCGTTGGCGGTGGGTACGGCGCTGTGCGCGCCGTCGCTTCAGGCGCAGTACGAGAACGGCAGTGTGGTGGGCACCATCAAGGACCCGAGCGGCGCGCCGATCGCCCACGCGGCCGTGACGATCACCAACGGTGCGACCGGTGCCGTAAATAAAGCCGAGACGAACGATGCCGGCGAGTACGACGTGCCGGAGCTGCGCGTCGGCCTGTACACGGTGTCGGCCACGGCTCCGGAATTTTCGCGCGCGGTGGCGCAGAACATCACGGTTTCCGTGGGCAACCGGCAGCGCATCGATCTCAGCCTGCCCGTCGGCACCGCCGAAGCCACGGTCGAGGTCAGCGATGTGGCGCTGCAGCTTGAAACGGACCAGAGCCAGCGCGACCAGACCATCACCAACTACCAGTCCGAGGCGCTGCCGCTGGTGAGCCGCAACTACTCCGACCTGCTGGGCCTGGTGACCGGCGTACGGCAGGCACCGGGGGCGGCCACGACGACCGCCATCAACTCGCTGGTACGCGCGGGCAGCTACAACGTGAACGGCCAACGCAGCGTCTTCAACAATTTTCTACTCGATGGTGTGGACAACAATTCCTATGGCGAATCGAATCAAGGCTTCGACAACCAGATCATCGCGGTTCCACCCGATTCCGTCGCGCAGTTCAGCGTTGTCACCAACAACGAGGGCGCCGAGTATGGCCGGTCTTCGGGAGCTACCGTCAACGTCGCCTCACAGAGTGGAAGCAACCGCTACCACGCCGCGCTGTATGAGTTCTTCCGCAACACGGACCTGAACGCCGCCGGCTTTTTCAAGCCGAGTGTCGTTTCCAATACCGGCAAGGTGACGCCCTTCATCAAGCCGACCTTCAACCGCAACCAGTTCGGCATGAACTTCGGTGGCCCGATCCTCAAAAACCGTGTGTTCTTTTTTCTCGATTATGAGGGGTTTCGCCAAGTCCTGAAGCCGCTCAGCGTGCTGACCCTGCCGACGCAGAATGAGATCAACGGCATCCTGGCGGTGCCCGTGCGAAACCCGCTGACCGGAACGGTGTACGCCGCGGGAACGCAGATTCCGACAAGCGCCATCAATACGCTTTCACAGACGATTCTGGGCTATTTCAAGCAGATCCCGGCGCTGCCGTTGAGCGGCCTGGCCAACAGCGGCCTGAACTCCAACGACTACGCGGTCGAGGTGCCCTTCGCCGACAACGCGGACAAGGGCGATCTGCGGCTGGACTACCAGCAGAGCGCGAACAGCTCCTGGTTCCTTCGCGTCAGCGACCGCAAGGAAAACGCGGTCAATTTTCCGCCGATCCCGCTGCCGCTCGATGGGCAATCGAACGGTGCCATTCGCGTGCTCGATCAGCAGGTCGTGCTCGGCTACACGCACCTGTTCGGCTCCTCGCGTGTGCTGGATGCGCGTGTCGGCCTGTCGCGCACGAAGGCCGGCAAGTATTCGCTCTCGATCGGCGACAACGCGTTCGCGATTCCCGGCCTACCCTCGAACGGCGTCGTCTCCGGAGGCCTGCCGACCACCACGATCACGAACTTCACCGGCTTCGGCCGGCAGAGCACCAATCCGCAGTGGCAGGACCCCGCGCTGCTCGATCCCAAGGTCAATTACACCTGGGTCAAGGGTAATCATTCGCTGAAATTCGGCTTCGAATACGAGCATCTCTGGGAGGCCGTCAACGACAACAATCCTCTCTACGGCTCGTTCACTTTCGGCGGCGGCTACAGCGTCGCCCCGGGGTCTGTGGCGGCGCCCGATACCTACTTCGCCGACTTCCTCTTCGGCGCCACCAGCTCCTATTCGCTCGCAAACTTCTTTGTCGCGCATCTTCGCCAGACGCTGCTGAGCACCTATGCGCAGGACGACTGGCGCGTGAGCCCGCAGCTGACCCTCAACCTCGGCCTGCGCTGGGAGTACGGTTCGCCCTACTCCGAGCAGCACAACTATATCTCGAACTTCGATCCCACCACGCAAACCGTGTTGACAGTTTCACCGGGAGCGACAGCCGGCAACGGCATCACGCCCGTGACCGCAAGCGGTGTCTACGGTCACACGCTCGTCAATCCGGACCTGAACGACTTTGCCCCGCGGGTCGGTTTCGCCTATGCGGCGAACGCCAAAACGGCGCTGCGCGGCGGCTTCGGCACAAGCTACGTGCACTACACGCGCGCCGGCTCGGGCGACATCCTCGGCATCAACGCGCCGCAGGCGCAGTTCGCCGCGGTGACCCAGGTGGCCCCTACCCCGGCCAATCACTGTAGCCCCGTGCCGGCGCAGATCATCACCGTGGGCGCCAGCACCCCGAGCTGTTTTGTCACCGCCGACCAGGGTTTTCCGTCGGCGCTGGCGACCACCTTCAACCCCGCCACCGACAACGTGACCTATATGCCGCGCAACACACGCGACAGCTACGTGGAAAACTACTTCCTGAGCGTGCAGCGGCAGCTCGCGAAGAACATCCTTGTGGACTTCGCTTATGTCGGCAATCACGGATTGAAGCTGCAGGGATTTCTGAACGCGAATCAGAAGAACCCGGCCAACAACTTCGCCCGCCCGTTCACCAACTGGCCTTCGGACATCACCGAAGCCCTGAACGAGTTTTATTCCAACTACAACTCGTTTCAGGCGCGGTACCAGCAGCAGATGGCGGGCGGCCTGACGCTGCTGAACTCCTTCACCTGGGAGCACTCACTGGATAACGCCAGCGCTTCGCTTGAAGGCAATACGCCCTCACCGCAGAACGGCAACAACATCGCGGGCGACTATGCGCAGTCTGATTACAACCTGCCCATCATCAACGTCACCAGCCTGGTCTATGAGCTTCCCGTGGGGCGCGGCCGCCGATTTCTGAACGGGGGCAACGGCCTGGTCGAAACCGTCCTGGGCGGCTGGCAGGTGAGCGCCATCAACACCGCGCAGGCCGGCACACCGTTCAACATCACGTACACGCCGAACTCGGCCACCGCGGTCTCGCAGCAGATCTCCGCCACCTACCGCGGCGCCAACGAGTACCGTCCCAACCGCATCGCCGGTGCGCCGCTCACGCAGGACCGCAGCGTGCGCGCGGCCAACACGGGCTATGTGCAGTACCTGAACCTGAACGCGCTGACCCTGCCCGCTACGCGCAACGCGGGTGGGCAGTTGCTCAGCCCTTTCGGCAATCTGTCACGCAACCCGGCCCGTACACCGGCATTCTATGAGACGGATTTCGACGTGAATAAACGCTTCAACACGCCGGTAGAGAGCCTGAAGGTGGAGTTCCGCGCGGAACTGTACAACCTGTTCAACCACACCAACCTGTACCTGCCGTCGAACCCGAACCTGGGAGGCACGCTACAGAGCTTCAGCGTCGCGGGCGTTCCCACGGCCGGAACGCCTTCAAGCGGCGGCAGCGTGACCAGCACCTTTGAACCGCGCATTGTGCAGTTCGCGTTGAAGCTGCTGTACTGAGTGAGGTCTTAGCGTCTAAGCCTAATCTTGTTGTCCCACCTAACCTTGTCAATGCAAAAGGAACGGTGCAGGCGCTGTAGGAAAAGCAGGTTTTCGCGTGGCCCAGAAATGACAAAAGCGGGCACTTCGCGATTGCCTTTAGATAGCAACCATGGCTACTTCGCCATATAGGCGGGCGGCAGCTCGGCTTCTTTGAACAACGACCCCACCGCATCCTTGGCAGAGACGGCCGGTGTGCCGATCCCTTCCAGCGGCCACTGGATCTTCAGCGTGGGGTCGTCCCAGCGCACGCAGCGCTCGCCGGCGGGGTGGTAGAAACCGGTTGTTTTGTAGAGCACATTCGCCGTCTCGGAGACGACGACGAAGCCGTGGCCGAAGCCCTCCGGAATCCAGAGAAACTCAATCTCTTCGCCGGTCAGATCGAAGCCGGCCCACTTGCCGAAGTCCGGTGAGCCGGGGCGCAGATCCACGGCCACATCCCAGATATGGCCCGAAAGCACGCGCACCAGCTTGCCCTGCTGCTCGCCGAGCTGGTAGTGCAGCCCGCGCAGTACGCCGCGCCGCGAGTACGACTGATTATCCTGCACAAAGCGTTCCGGCAGGCCGGCCGCGGCAAAGCCTTTGGCATTGAATACCTCGGCGAACCAGCCACGGTCATCACCGTGTTTGCGGGGGCGGACGAGCTTCACATCACGAAGCGGGGTTTCGACGATCTCCATACGGCTATTATGCCGATGCGCGCGGAATAGACGAAATATCCCCGCACGGGGCGTAACGCGGTATGGGGTAACGCCCGCGTCCACCATCCTCCCCCGAAAGCCGCAGAGGGTATGCCATCCAATCGCGCGTGCGGAACGATATCTTAAGTGAACGCCCATCGTATGCTCGAAGCCAAACTCCGTGCTCGGTAAAACTCTACTTCAGCGCCTTCGCAGCTTGCTGCGACTCTCCCGCCGCGCCGCCCTGATCGCCCGCCGCCCGCCCACCCTGTGGTTCCCTGCCGCCGTTCTGCTGAGCCGTCTGCAATGGGGCTTCTACCGTCTGCTGTGGTGGCGGCCCGATATCCTGCTGCGCACCTCCGTCCTGCTGGATGTGTACCTCTACGAGCTCAGCAAACTGGGCGAGTTCCCCATCCCGTGGCGGATTGAAGGCGCAGAGCACCTATCTGCCGGCCCTGCGCTGGGTGACGAGGGGGGTGGCGAGAGGGGCGGCACGCTCTACTGCGCCGCACATCTGCCGTTCTTCTCCGCCCACGCACGCGTGCTGCTGGAGCTGAACGCCGCGCCCGCCCTGGTCATCGCGCTCGCCGGCGCCATCAACGCCGAAGGCGGCTATCCCCTGCCGGGGCTGAAGAAAAGCATCCCGGCGCTGGCGCCGAGCACCTCCACGCTCGTCAAGGTGCACCGTGCCCTCAAGGGAGGCGCAACGGTCGGCTCCATGATCGACGCGTACCCCGGCGGTCCGCTGCGGCCGCAGCTCTTCCGCCTAGCCGGCAAAAGCGGGACTCGTGTGCTGTTCCTATTTTCCGAGCTGGACGCGACGCGGCGTATGCGATTTGTCGTCGCCCAGCCGCCGTTTCCGGTCTGCGATACCGAAGAGAAGGTGCAGGCCAATCTGCGGGCCTATGACGCCGAGCGTCAGCGCATCCTGGCCCGCTTCAAGGGCAATCACCCGGCGGCTCAACCCAGAAGCGTCTAGGCCGTTTCTTGCAAACCCGATCTCTCTACGGAATGCCCTCAAGCGGAAGGCAGCCGTCCTTTGCGAAGCAATCGGAGGGCAGTTGCGAGGGCAGCTGCGGGGCAGCGAGACGGCTTTGCTTTCCGTTGGCCTCAGTGCGCCAGAGTGGCTGCGCCCACGGGCTCCGTCGCGTCGGCCGGCAACGCGGCCCGGGTCGCGGTCAGGCGAGCCGCCAGGGGCCGCCGCGCGAAGTAGGCCAGATAGCCCTTGGCCAGCTTTGTGGCCTCGGCCTCCCAGCGGAAACGCCGTGCCTGCTCCAAACCGGCGGTCGCCAGCCGCTGCGCGAGCGCCTCGTCGGTCAGCAGGCGTTCCAGGCATTCGGCAATGGCCGGGACGCTGTACGGGTCGATCAGCAGCGCGGCCCCGCCGGCGACCTCGGGCAGGGCCGTGGTCTCTGACGTGATCACGGGAACCCCGGAGGCCATGGCCTCGATCACCGGCATACCGAAGCCCTCCGCCAGGGTCGGATAGGCAAACACACGGGCATGGCGGTAGAGCGCGGGCAGCGCGGCATCGCTGACGTGCTCCAGGAAGAGCACCTCCTCGCGGAGGCCGAGCTTGTCCTTGAGCGCGAGGATCTCCGCGTAGCCAAAATCGCGCTGCCCCACAATGGCCAGCCGCGGCCGCGGCGCGGACAGGCGGGCATAGGCCTCCATCAGCCGGCGATGGTTCTTGCGGGGCTCCAGACGGCCCACGGTGAGCACATAATCGCCGGGCGTCAGGCCGAGCGCTTCGACGTGCTCGCGGCCATCCGCGGCGGGGTCCGGGTTGGCTCGCGACCTGGGATGAAAGCGGCTCAGATCGGCGGCGTTCCAGACCACCGACACCTTCTCCGGCGGCAGGCCGTAGCGGCGCACCAGCTCGCCCTTGGAAAACTCACTGACGGAGTAAATAATCTGCGCGCGGCGGGCTGACCGGCGCACCAGCAGGCGGGAACGGAAGCAGAAAAAGGGGGTGAAGAACTCCGGGTGATCCTCAAAGAGGATGTCGTGCACCGTGAGCGCCGCCGCGCACGGCAGCCGGGGCGGCGTGATGTATTGACTGTGCAGCAGATCGAGCCGGTGCCTGGAGGCAAGGGCCGGCAGCTGCCACAAGAGCCGCTCCACCGGAGTTTTATGCGGCATGGCGACCAGCTCCACATTGGGCGCCGCCAGTTTTTCAATCACACGCGGGTTGCAGCGGGCGAGATCGGCGAAAAAGAAGAACTGGCTGTGCGGCAACGCGGCCGGAACGCGGGAGAACATCTCCAGGCAGTGCGTGCGGGAGCCCTGGTGCAGGCCCTCCAGCGTGTGGAGGTCCACCCCGATGCGAAGACGCGCGCCCTTCCGGTCGATCGTCGTGTTCCGTTCTGGCATACCCGTCCTCTGCTGTGGGGGATCTGGATATATGGTCAAACGCCCCCCCAATCCAGAGAATCCCGCGAACGAGGCAGTACCGATCACCCACCCGTCTGTCCGGCTGCCTCCACCGGCTGCGGCCCGAGGGCCACGGAGAGATCCTTGACCGCGGAACGCAAACCGGAGCCGTAGCGCCGGTAACCACCGGCCAGCAGCAGGTGCAGCAGCACCGGCAGGGCACGCAGGCCGCGCCGCTGCACCTGCAGGCGGCCCCGGAAGTAATGCCGACGCGCCTCCAGCAGCGGAACCAGCACACCCGCAAGCTCCGGGTAGGCCTTCAGGGCGTGCAGCGCGGCGAGGCCGTTCGTCAGCCGCTCGACCTCCCCGGCATAGAAAGCGCTTGGCCGCTCGCGGGCGATTTGCAGCTTGGCGCGGGCGCTCCACTGCCCCGTGCCCAGCTGCTGCCCGGCATGTTGGCGGTACTGCGTGACCGGTACAGGCAGGCGCGCGGCCCCGCCCAGCACACTGCCCACCAGGCCGATCCACTCATCGTGCATCCACAGCGCGGGCACGGGCAGGATCGCCGGCTTCAACGCCGCGCGGAAGGCCATCGTCGCACCGCACAGGACGCTGTAGCGGCGCAGTACCGGCAACAAATGCCCGCCGGCCTGCAGGCGCCTGGTATCGCGAGGCCGTATGGGCAGGCTCGAATACAGGGTTCGGTTCAACGTATGGCCGTCGCCGTCGATCAGGGGCGCATCGGTATACGCGAAGGCAACGTGCGCATCCCTGGCGAAGGCGGCCCGGGTCTGGGCCACGCGATCAGGAAACCAGATGTCGTCCTGATCGCAAAGCAGAATGATCTCGCCCTCGCAGAGCGAGATGCACTTGGCAAAATTCTGTGCGGGCCGCAGCGTTTCGGCGTTGGTATGGAGGCGGACCGGAAACGGAGCGACCCGGCGAAAGTTTTCGAGTACAACCATCGTGCGATCCGTGGAACGATCGTCGCAGACCACGAGTTCATCGGGCGGTACCGTTTGGCGCAGGATGCTGTCAAGCTGAATCTGCAGAAAAGCCGCGCCGTTGAAGGTGCACATCGCTACCGAAACACTGGGAACCGCGGGCAGATTGGGGAATCGCTGCATATGAATCGTGGGCCTTCCCGAACAAAAGACTGGCTGCTTCCATCCCTATGCTGTGCCTAACGAACGCATGAGCCAATCCCTCGCACTAGCCATACCCAACCCGGAGAAGGTATCGCAGGCCTCGGACGATCCGCTCGCGCCCGTGCAGGCCCTGACAAGGCGTGAGGGAGGCGGCCCGCGCGAAGGCGCGCCGGCCGGCGAGGAGACCCACAGCGCGGTACGGGTGTACTCGCGCAACGTCCTCATGGGCGCGGCGCGCATCGGCGTGTTTGCCTGCGCGGGGGTGCTGCTGCCCGCGTTTCTCACGCATCGCCTGCCGACGTCGGTCTTCAGCGCGTGGACGCTGATCCTGCAGATCGCCGGCTATATCGGCTATCTCGAGTTCGGCATCCAGATCGCCGTTTCGAAGTATGTCGCCGAGTTCCTCGCCGCCGGCGACAGGGAAAGCTGCCATCGGCACGCGAGCGCGGGTGTGGTCATCACCGGCGCAACCGCTGCGGCCGGCTTGATCCTCAGCTTCCTCTTTTTTCTTCTGGTACCGCGCCTTTTCCCGGACCTGACGCCCGCGCTGGCGCGGGATGTCGCCCGGGGCGTGTTGCTGGTGGGGTCCTCCGCGGCGCTGCTGCTGGGTACGTCCGCCTTCGCGGGCATCTTTCTGGGGCTGCAGCGTTACGCTGTGCCCACCTCCATCGCGATCGTCAGCAAGCTGCTGTATGCGGTTCTACTTATCACGATGGTCGCGCACGGCAGCAGCCTTACCGCCATGGGGACCGGGGTCGCCGTCCTGAATACCGGCACGGCGCTCGCGCAGGTGCTGGCGTGGAGGCTGCTGGCCAAGGAGATCCACGTCGGCGTGGGCTGGCTCCAATTGCAGATTGTCAAGCGCGTGCTCGGCTACTGCGTGGTGCTGGGCATCTGGACCGCCGGTCTGCTGATCATCAGCGGCCTGGACACCACGATCGTGGGTCGCCTGGATTTTGCCGAAACCGGTTTTTACGCCATCGCCGCCACGCCGCTCACTTTTCTTACCATGACACTGCAGGCGGGGCTAAACCCGCTGATGCCGGCGGCCTCGGCACTCAGCGTCACGAGCGGTCCGCAGGGGATGGGCCGAACGCTGCTGCGCGGCACGCGCTATGCCTTCCTGATTCTGCAGATCACCGGTCTGCCGTTGTTTCTGTTCGGGTATGCCGTGCTTTCGGTGTGGGTGGGTCCGGCGTATGCGCGCCATGGCCTGCCGCTGCTGCGCGTCCTGGTGCTGGCGCACATCGTACGCAACCTGTGCGCCCCGTACGCCACCATGGTGATCGCCGTGGGCATGCAGCGCTATGCCACCTGGGCCGGCTTCTGGGAGGCCGTGGTGAACCTGAGCACGAGCGTGCTGCTGGGCAGGCACATGGGCGCGCTGGGCGTGGCGCTGGGCACGCTGATCGGCGCGGTGGTGGGCGTGGCACTCCATTTCCTGCTCAGCATGCGCCACACCACGCGGCTGTTGGCCGTCCCCCGACGGCAGCTGCTGCGTGAGGGCATCCTGCGGCCCTCGGTGTCCACCCTGCCGACGCTGGCCCTGCTGCCCCTGTTCTGGAGCCCACGGCACGTCCCCTACACGCCGATCTACGGCCTGGCATGGGCCGTCGTGTCCGCGGCCCTGTTCTGGCGAACCAATCTCACCGAAGAGGAACGCGAAGCTATCCGGTCCAGACTGCAAGTAAAGCTTGTTCGCTTTCAGAGACGCTTCCAGCTACGCCTTCAATAGCCGTTCCGAAAGCGCCACATACCGAGCGGCCATGCCGTGGGTCGAATAATCCTGCTTGCGGAAGCGTTCCTGGGCGCGTTGCACGTACCCGTGCAATTCGGCGGCGTCGCAGCCCAGCACCCGCTCGCGCAGCGCCGCCGCGTCACTGGGCGGCACATACACCACCTCGTCCGGGGAAAAGTAGGTCGGGATACCGCCGGTATCGCTCGATACCACCGGAACCCCCAGACTCGTCGCCTCGAGCGCCACGGTGATGCCGGAGTAGAGGTTCGAGACCATCGGCACCACCACCACGTCCGCCCAACGGTACAGCTCGCGAAACTCTTCCATGCTGGGGTCCCGGGGGACGCGCAGGTTCTTGTACCGGGCAGCGGTCGCGTCGCTCAGCCAGCCGCAGATCACCACAATTTCGAATCGGTCATCGTTGCCGAAGGCCTCCAGCAGCGTCTTCCAATCGCGCGTCGGATCGGAGCCCATGGACAGGATGCGCCGGGGGGTGTGCAGATGGATCTCCGGCTCGCTCCAGGGAAACGAGTCGAGCGAGATGCCGAAGGGGAGCAGCATGGGCTCGCTGCCGGGCACCAGTTTGCGTACGATCGGCAGGTACTGCAGCGAGTGAAAGGTAAGCGCGTCCGCGCGCAGCAGCAGCCTGCGCAGCATGGTGCAGCGTGCCGCGGAAAACGTATTCCATTTGTTGAACAGCCACACCGTTTGCGCGATCAGCCGGATGCGCCGGGTGCCCGGCACCACCAGGGGCAGCGCGCACACCGCCAGGAACTGCACCTCCTCCATCGTCCAGACGATATCGGCGGCGGTGATCAGCTTGCGGTTGCGGAAGGCGTGCACCAGATCGAAGCCAAGCAGCCTGGTCAACGCCCTGCGGATGAAGTTGCTTACGAACGACTCCGGCCTGTCCACCGAATAGCTCAGCCGCCAGCCCATCGATTCCGCATGATGGAAACCATACGGTGTAACGTCGGGGACCTCACCACGAAGCGATTTTTGCCGGTAGCGCGCTACATCCAAACCGTACTTAAGATGTACATGCGCCGTGCGCTCTCCCATGAGGCGAGCCTAGCACAGGAGCGGACTCGGGGACGTGACACAGAGGGGTAGGCACCCGCCGCAATCCCTGCCGATTGTCGTGATCGCGCCATGGTAACCCAACGGCGATACCGCTGGGAACCACAAGATCGCTTCGCTTCTGCCGCGAGTAACTGGCGACCGCCGCTCCGGTAAGGAAAAGTACCGGCATCAGCTCTCCTTTGTTGAAGATACCCGTGATGACGCCTTGGGTAGCCGCAATAACCAGCGGCGTCCACAGCAGCGCCAGGCCGGCCAGCAGGGCCTCCGGAGACCGTAGCCGCAGGGCCTTCCAGGCCGTCGCCAGCAGCTGCAGGAGGAAGAAGGCAAACAGGGCCAGGCCGCATACACCGGTCTTCACCAGCAGGTACATGTAGCCGTTGTGCGTGATGGGAATATACTTGAAGGCCTGCACGGAGCTGAGCTGCATCGCAATGCCGAGATCCACCAGCGCGCCGCCGCCGCCGCCGAAGATTTTGTCTCCCGTGGAATAGGCCGCATAGGTCTTTTCCGCCCGGTAGGCCTCAAAACCACGCCAATGATTGTTGATATCCGCGAAGGTTTCATACGCGCGCACCTGCACCTCGGAGCCCGAGTTGCCCACCTTTTGCATGAACAGGCCCAGGGGCCCGGCGCTGGCGTGCACCGCATAGTAGACCCCCACGCCCAAACCCGCGAGCAGGACCAACATGCCCACGCCGCCGCCCCCCAGTACGCGCCGCAGCGCCGAGCGCAGATGCAGGGTACACAAGACCCCCGCCGCCAGCAGCAGGATATGCGTGCGGGAGAGTGTGATCAGGATCGCGGCTGTGGACGTGAGGTAAAAAAATACGCGCATCGTCTTCCATCGCTCCAGATTCCATCGCTCCAAGCCCCCATTCAACCCGCCGGCCGGCAAGCGCGCCCGCCGCAGCAGCAGCACAAGAATCAAGGGCAGCATCGGAACAAAGGTACCCGTCCCCGTAACCTCACGATAGGCATCCACCGACGAGGCCGCGGCCAGGCTGTCGCGGTGCACGACCGCATTCACGATCGAAAAAACCGCGATTCCGCCGCCCGCGACCAGCATCGGCTGCATGAATCGCTGCCAGTGGCCGATGCGCTCGAAGGCCAGATAGCCGAAGCTCAGATACACGATGGGCAGCGTGAAATACCACAGGTCCTTGGCAAAATCGGCGAGCGGATGGTCGTACACGCCGTGCAGCGTAACGCACAGCAGCAGCAGGGGAAAGATCAGCAGCAAGATCAGACCTCGCGGCAGGGCCGGTTCGCGGGATCGAACCCATAACAGGGTCAGGCTGCTCAGCAGCGCAAGGTAATAGGCCCCGGTTTCGAGCGACGGCAGCGAACTGAGCGAGAGCGCCAGGCCCATGACGAACAGTAGGATCATGCGCCTCTCCCTTTCGCCTCAGTACCGGTAAAGGAACGCCGAAGCCAGCGCCACGGCGATGCCGAGACCGCCGCCTTTGAGCGCCGCGCGCATCTTGTCGGTGGGTATGAAGATGATGTCGTCGGCCATCAGCACGGGGTCCGGCCCGGCGTGCGCCAGCGCTGCGCGGTAGTTGAACGGAATCTCGGTCCGCTTGCCGTCCAGCGTGCGCACCACCTCAGCCTTGTCCGCAATCCCTTCAAAGCCGGCACCCCCGGCCAGCGTTACGGCCTCCACGGCCGTGGTCGGGGAGGCCGTCTTCAGCTTGTACACGCCGGAGGTCTTTACCGCGCCCACCACATACACCACACCCACGGTGCCCACCGCGACGGTGTCACCGGCAAATACCGGGATCGAGCCCACGCGCGAGGTGGCCGGATCGCTACCCAGATTCAGCGTGTAGGCCTGCTCCCCGGCTCCCGCCGCGTTGGGCCGGATCAGGGTAACCGTGCGGCTGGCGAGCTCCTTCAGGCCCTCCGCCTGGGACAGCACGCTGATGAGCGTGGGGACGCCGAAGGCCGTGTAGTTGCCCGGCTTCATGACCTCTCCCGCGACAGTGACCACCTCGGAGGGCCGCTCCAGCACCGTGACGTGCACGTGCGGATCGTTCACCATGCCGTCGGCTTCGAGCCGGCGGGCGATCGTCGCCTCGGCTTCTTCAGCCGTCAGACCGCGCAGCGCGACCGATGGGAGCAGCGGCATACCGACGGTGCCGTCGGTATTTAAACGCGTTTTGTAGTCATACTTTTCGATCTCGAAGACCGAAATGGCGATCTCGTCGCCGGCTCTCAGCGTGAGCGGCGGCCGCGGGGCGGCCAGCAATGCCGCAACCGTCTCGGAGCCGGCGGGCAGACCGTTGCGAGATGTGGGCTCATGCACCGGCGCGGCCCCCTGATACTGCGCACGCAGCGCCGGCGCGGAGCAGGCAAGCACCGCCAGCAGCCAAAGGCCGGCACGCACCTGCCGAGCGGGAGATAGGCTAACGCGCATCCGCTCCCCCCGCCGCGGCCGCGTAATCGCCGAAGTCATAGTAGCCATCACGCCCCTTGTACTCGTAGTACTCCACGGAATGCTTCGTCATGCCGTTAAAAACAAAGCCCTCAAGCTGCGCGCCGACACGCAGCAGCTGCGTCGCCGCGCGCCGCACCATCTTGCGATTCGCCACTCCGTCCCGCACCACCAGCAGAACGGTGTCCACGCTCGCGGCCAGCGTGCTCGCATCGGCAATCGCCAAGCCGGGTGCCGTGTCCAGCACGATGAAATCGAACTCCTCATGGGCCTTCTTGAGCAGCGACCGCATCGCGTCCGAGCCGAGCAGCAGCCCCGGGGACGGCACCGCCGGCCCGCTGGTCAACACCCGCAGCGTCGGAAGCGCAGGCAGCTTCTGCGCGCAGTCTTCCAGGCTGCCCGCGGCGGTCAATACCGTGCTCAGGCCCTTGCGGTTGGAGAGCGCGAACAGGGTCCCCAATGTCGGACGGCGCAGGTCCGCGTCTATCAGCAGTACGCGCGCGCCGTTCTGCGCCAGCACGCACGCCACATTGCCCGCCACCGTGCTTTTGCCTTCGCGCGGCATGGCGCTGGTGAACAAAAAGGAGCGCGGGGCCTGCTGCGCTCGCGTGAGCAGCATCCCGGAGCGCAGCAGGCGAATGCCTTCCGCAAACGAGGAGAGGGGAGCCTGCACGACCTCAAGCGGCGGTGCATTCCCATCCACCGGCCCCTTGGGGCGTCGGGTATCGCTCCCCTTCCGATCGAATCGGGGCAGCACCGCAAAGGACGGCAGGCCGAGATACCGTTCCAGCTCATCCACGCTGTGCACGGAAGTGTCTGCGGCCTCCACCAGCATCGCCAGAATGAACGCCACCACCAGCCCCAGCGCCAGCGAGATCGCGATCAACAGAGGCGGCCCATAGCCGCTGGGCGTCACCGGCAGCACGGGCAGATCGATCAGTTCGATCTCGGCGGACTCCAATCCGGAGACCACGCCGGCCTCGCGCAGGCGCTGCATCAGCCCCTCGTACAGCGTGCGGCTCGATTGATAATCGTGCAGCAGAATCTCATACTGCACCATATCGTTGCGCTTGCCGAGTGCCTCGCCTTCGGCTTGCGAAAGCGCGCTTTGGGTCATGCGCTTGTTGTTGGCCGCGGCGTCGAAGGAGATTTTGGCTTGCTCCAGAACGCGCGCCTGTTCCTTCTGCACGGCGGCGGCGGCCTCGGCCAGCTCGGCCTTCAGACGCTTGGTCTCCGGGTAGTTTTGCCCAAACTGCTCGCTGACATTGGCGTACTGCGTCCGCAGCTGCGCCTCGGAGCCGCGCAGGGTTTGCAGCAGCGAGCCCGCGGTGGGCTGTGCCGTGGGCAGAAGCAGCGGCGGGCCGCCTTCCACCAGATCCGGCCGCTCCTCCTGCAGGATGCGGTAACGCGCCTCCGCGGTAATGCGCGCAATGTCGGCCTGTTCGTTCGCACGCGCCAGATCCTCAAGCTGTGAGGTGACCAGGTTATGGGTGTCGTCAAAACCGATTACCCCCAGTTTTCCCTGTAAATCCACCAGCTTCTGTTGATCGGTCAGCACCTGATTTTTCAGATCGTTCAGTTGCGTGGACAGAAACTGCGAGGCGCGCTGCGTGGAGCTGAACTGCGTGTCGAAGATGCGTTCCACATACTGATTCATCAGGGTGCTGACGATCTGCGTGGAGAGCAGCGGCGAAGTCGTGGTGCAGCTGATGGTGATGGTCTCGGTTTTTGGGATGCGCTCGATCTTGATCATGCGTTCCAGCGCGCCGAGCACGCGCGCCTGCACCAGCGGATCGGCGAGGGAGGCGTGACGGCTCGCGGCCTTGCCCACGATGGCCGGATCGGCCGCCAGATGCAGCTGGTCCGCCACCTTTAAATACAGCGATTTGCTTTCGAGCACCGAAACTTCGGATTCGATCCGATCGTCCAGATCCAGATCGCCCCCACCCAGCCCGCTGGCCCCGAACCGGAATCGATTCGATGAACCGGAACGCACCTGCAGCGATCCCGTGGCGATATACACGCGTTTGCGGTGCGCGATGTACAGACCGGCCAGCAGAGCGCAGAACAGCACGCCAAAGACCACCGCGCGACGGCGCAGCAGCACACGCCAGATCGAGATGAGGCTGATGTCGTTGGCTTCGGCGCCGGCGGGCGGGGGGCCATCGGCCCAGGACGAAGCTGGCGGCAGCGTAGACATAGAGGGCATCAAAAACTCGAATTCGGCAGCTTACGTTTTCGCTCGTGGCTTGGGAGCCACGCAGGTTGGAACACGCTGAAGTCTTCCGGTCGGCAGCAAAGTTTGCAGAACGGGCCGGGGAACGCCCTTAGTCTCGCGTCTTTTCGGAAGATTAGAAATCACCCATCAGTTGAACGCCGGAAGCCAAGTTTTACCGCGGGTAGCACTCCCACAAAGCCCGAAAGTGTGAGACAGAATTTCAAACAGCAGAGCGGCTTTCCAACAGTAGGCCGGCCATAGAAGCAGGGCGCTTACGACCGTGACGGACGCAGACCATCACGGCGAAGCCCCCGTAGACCGTCCGCCTGCGGCAACGGCCGGCGCGTGCTGGGTTTGGGCGCCAGGGACTTCCAGCTGCGTAACACCTCGGCAAATCGCTGAAACTTCTTCCCGAATGCGGGCCGGCGCGTCAGAAGCGTCAGCAGGCCGAAGACGACCAGCCGCGGCGCGAGACCGAGCAGGAGCACCCACTCCGCTCGCCGGCGCATTCCCGGGCTCGAGCAGGAGGCGTGAAAACGCCGGTAACCCGCATATAAATAGCTCATGCGCTCCACGGTGTAGCCGCCGAAGTGCAGGTACATCAGGCGAGCGCACTGCACGGTGAGCAGACCGCGCTCGCGCGTGTGCGCGCAAAACTCCACGTCTTCGGTGTACATGAAACCGCTTTCATCCATGCCTCCGACGGCCTCCCAGTTCTCCCGCCGCGTGAGCAGGAACGAGCCCTCCACCCAATCGTGCCGAAAGGCCGCCAGCGCGGGTTCCCCGAGGGGCTGCTTGAGCGGTTTACTCCATTGCAGGGTGAACTTCCACAGCCGCCAAGGCTTTGGGAAATGGCCGGTGTTGGCACGCAGCTCCCCGTATTGGCCGTACATACGCGCTCCCACGACCCCCACGCGTGCGTCTTCCTCCAGGATGCGCAGCCCCGGGGCGATATCTGTCAACAGCACCGTGTCGCAGTTCAGCAATAGCAAAAAAGTGCCACGCGCCCTTTGCGCGGCAAGGTTGTTGCCGCCGGTGAAGCCGAGGTTGGTTTCGCTTTGGAACACGCGCACGGACGGAAACGCCGCGCGCACATGGTCGGCGGTGCCATCGGTCGAACCGTTGTCGACGAGAAGGACCTCAAACGGCACGCGGACATGCCTTTGGAGCGCTTCGAGACAGGCATCCATATATCGCTTCGAGTTGTAGGAGACGAGCAGGATCGACACCAGCGGGTTTTGCACTTCGTTCATCGTTGTGGCCAGCCTCGGGTCATAGCAGGGGTCCTCGCCGTTACGGTACGCTCGCCGCATCAGCCAAGGAATCCCAAATCCTGTGTAGAGAACCCCGCCAGCATGGGAAAGATCGCCGGCATCAGCGCCGCGCTTACCCCAAACCACCTGGCCAGCGTCGCGCCGTACTGGCTTGCCGCCGTTGTGGGAATCCAGCGGCCGTTGCCGCCGGAGTCGTCCGGCCCGTTCAGCGCCAGCGTGGGGAATGTGCCGTACAGCGCACCGCCCTTCACCGCGCCGCCCAGCACAAGATGGTGCGAACCCCAGGCGTGATCGGTACCGTCACTCGAATTCGGCTGCAGCGCCCGGCTGAACTCGCTCATGGTGAAGGTGGTTACCTGCTTGGCCAGGCCAAGTTCCACGGTGGCCTGATAGAAAGCGACCAGGGCAGCGTTCAAGGTGCTCAGCAAGGAAGCATGCGCTGTGAGCTGTGAACCATGGGTGTCAAAGCTGCCCAGGCTGCAGAAGAAGATCTGGCGCGTGACGCCCAGTGCCGCGCGGATCTGCAAAATCTGCGCCACCTGCCCCAGCTGCAGCGCCAAGCCGTTGCCGCTGGGGAACACGGTCTGCATCGGCTGCACCGATTGCGCCGCGGCAGCAAGCGCGGCGGCGTATTTGAAGGCATTGCTCGTGATCCGGTTATCGGCCTGCACCAGCGACACGCCGCTGTTCAGGGTCAACAGCGCCTGCTGCGCCTCGGCGCGCGCCTGACAAAGGTCGCCCGCGGAGCATGTCCCCATACCCAGCTGCCCCGGCGTCACGGTCAGCGCACCCGTGCCGGCACCGTCGCACAGCAGCGCATCGCCGCTAACGGATGTGACCATGGGAATGCTCGCGTTGGGGTTGCAGGTCGTGCTGAGGTTGTCGGCGATGCGGCCCGCCCAGCCGCTGTGCATCTCGCCGCTAAGGCCGGCGTTCTGCCACTCCTGCGTCTGATCCAAATGCGAAAACAGGTTCCACGGCGTGACGCCGCCGGCCATGTACTGCGCCCGCGTGAGCGGCTGTGTCAAGGTCCCGACGTTTGCCACCAGTGCCCCGGCTCCGCTATCGATCAACGAGCACACCCCGCCCAGGCTGGGGTGTAAGGCAAAGCCCGGCAAGGCAGCCGAGGGGAGCAGCGTCTTTTGCGCCAGCGCCAGAGGTCCGCGCGTTGCCGCATAGCCGGCGTAGCCCCCCGCATCAAAGGGCACGAGCATGTTATTGGCGTCGTTGCCCCCGCTGAGGAAGATACAGACCAGAGCCTTGTAATCGCCGGGTCCCGAGCTTTGGGCCGCGGCGTTGAGCATCCCCATGGAACCCAGCCCGGCGGCGTTGCCGGCTGCCAACAGCGCGGCCGAACGGATAAAGGTACGGCGATCCAAACGCATCGGGATTTCGGTTCACCCTTTCTCTTAGCCGACCTTGTACTGCCCCGAGGTGATCACCAGATACAGCGCAAACTGCATACGCTGCTGCGGATCGGCGAGAGGAGCGACGGCCGTCAGCAGGCTCGACCGCATCGCCGGGGGCATCTGGCCGTGCAGAAACATCGTTCCAAGCAGATCGACGAGCGCCTCGGGTGACTGCGCGGAGGCCTGCGCTAATGGGCTCGCAGGCCCCAGATTCATCGTCATCTGCCAGAGGCCGTTGACGGTCACGAGGTCGGCAAAGCTCATCCGCGCCGCCACGGAGGCGGTGTTTTCGATGCCGAATTCGGGAGCGTTCAAATCTGTTTGCGGTATCACGTAGCCCGGGGGAAAGAAGCCGAACACACTCGGCGCATTCATAGGAAACTGCCCCATGGTGTTGGCCTGCCATAGCAATAAGGTGTAAGGCCATGGCTCGGATGGGTCGGGGGGATTGGGGGTAAAGCCGATCGCGCGTAATACCGAAGCACCATAAAGCAGTGGCTCACGTAGATGACCACCGTCGAACTCCGGGTCCGTGTCCCCCGCACGCGCCTCCGGATCGAGCAGAATGGCCCGAATAACCGCCTTCAGGTCGCCGCGCACACCCTGCCCGTTGTTGATGAAGACCGCAGCCACGCGAGTGACAAAGGCGGGGCTGGGCCGGCTCGAAACGAGGCATTGAATCAGCTGGCGTGCAACGAAGGGCGGCAGGTTGGGGTGCGCGAAGAGATTATCCAGCGCGCCATCCAGGTCCTGCTTCGCGCTTTGATTGGCGGGCAGTACGGTTCCGTTCAATAGTGTCTTGGCGGCGGTGTCATGCTGCTCTTCCACCGCGCCCATCGGCAGGTCCATGCGGCCCTGGTACACCGGAAAGCTCGACGGCGGCTGCCCCGGGCCGGGAACGTAGCTCCATCCGGTGAAGGCGCGGGCAAAGGCCTGAACCTGAGCTTGCGTGTAGGTGGGCAGAGCGTTGCCGTGGCTATCGGTCTGGGTGGAGCCGTCCGGGTTCAGCAAATTAGGACCGAGACTGAACAGCTGCATGTTTTCGCGCGCGAAGTTCTCATTGGCGATCTCTCCCGCGAGCGCTTTGCCGCTGTTGGCCATGTTCAAAAAGCTGCCCATACCGGGCGAAAGCGTGACATCTTCCATCAGCTGGCGCCAGTTTGCGAAGGCATCCTGCAGCAGGAGGTTGTAGTAAAAGGTGGTTGCGCGGCCGCCAAGTGAATCGTTGCTGATGACGTAGATGTGGCTGAGCGCGAAGGCCACGCGTTCACGCAGCTGGTCGGGAGCGGTCAGCGCGGCATCCCACCACTCACTGCCCCAGGCGCTGTCCTGCGACAGGCTCGCGTCCTCGGCAACATACCGGGCCGGCAGCGGGTCGGGGATGGGCGCGAGCAGCGTCGGCGGCGCCCCAAACTGCTGATCGAGCCAGCTACCGGCACCCTCAACTTGCACCGCGGCAATCTGGTCGGCCGTTGGGCCGAACGTTGCCTGATCTAGAAATCGTGAGGCGCCGGCAAAGCTCGCCTGCACCGCGCCGGCGGTTGATGCCGGGGCGGAGTTGCCGCCACTGGTAGACCCGGCAGACCCCGTAATGCCGCTCACTCCGTTACCTGCGGTTGGCCCTGTCGTCCCCGCCGCCCCGGAGGCGGTGCCGGTGCCCATCGAGCTGCTGCCGCCCGGGGCGCTTGGCAAGCTGCCGAGTCCCGGGCCCGCCGCTCCTGTCGTGCCTGCGGCTCCTGTCGTGCCTGTAGCTCCTGTTGTGCCCGTACCAGTGGTCGCGCCTGCAGTTCCAGTGGCACCGGCCGCGCCGGCTGAGGCCGTTGTACCTGCGCCGGACGGCGGTGTGGGCTGCGTGACACTGCTCGGAGCCGGTACGGCCACCACGGCCGCGCCGCAGCCGGTAAGGATCGGCACAAAGCTCAGCACAACGTTCAGAAAAAAGGGCTGCAGACAGCGGGGCATCTTGCCTCTCCTGCACCATCTATCGGCAAAGGAAAGGCGAAGATCAATGCTGTATCAAAGCGCGACATTGTGAGTCACGGAAGGCCTTGCGTATACAACGCAAGGGGGATGAGAGACGGTAATTCCCAATCAAAGCCAAACCAACTGAGATCGTCAGAGGGTTCAATCCGTCTTACACCTGTGACGCTTCTCCCAGAAGATCCTCACGCTCAACCGTCAGCACATCCCGAGTCAACTCCAGCGTTGCCGTGCGCGGAGTCGTGGTGGCGACCCGGCGTACACGGACCTCCTCCACAAGAAAGTACTCACGCCGGGCAACAAGACGCTCTTCCACAAGGGGAAACACGGTCACATCGCCCTCCTCGCGTATCTCGGGACGGTCCGGAACGATCTCGCCCACGGCTACCCGCTCCACCTCCCAACCGATCCGCATCAGGTCGATCCCTGCCGTATCCGTATAGGTCTCCGTGCCGCGTCGCAGCCGCACAGCCCCGGTGGCAACCGTCTGCTTGCCTACAACGATCTGCTCCGCCACCAACGGGATCGTCTGCTCGTAACCTTGCCCGATGTCCCGGGGTACGGCCTCAGATCGCAGGCCGGCGCTCCATGGCCTGCCGCTCTCGGGCGTACCCGTTTCTCCCAGCAACAACTCGGTGGGTAGGGCAACCGAGCGGCCATCGGTTAAATGCAGCACCGTCTGCGGACGGGAGGCATCCAGCACACCGCGGACCTCCAGCTCATTGCTTTTCACGCCCGGGCGCTGATCCGTGGCATTTTGCTCGAAAGACATACACCGCTCCCCGACTGCGTCTCAATTCCATCCGTGATGAAGGCCCCGGTACACGCAAGAGGGGCCCGGCAGGCGTTGCCGGGCCCCTCCGTGCGCAACGCGGTTACAGGCGGCCGGTCCCTGTGGTGGTTCCGGTTGTGGTCGTCACCACTTCGGTCGGCTCCACATCGACCTCGGTGTGGCGCACCGTGTCGGTGATCTGCTCGGTGCGGTCGGAGGCCTGCTTGCCCACGAGAACCTCTTCCACGACGCGGCTGGTCTTGCCCACCACGGCCTCTTCGCCCATGGCCCGAACTTCGACAACACCCGTACCCGTGGTGAAATCGGCCTCGGTTGCGGGACGATCCACGGCGCGGCGCTCCATCACGACGCGCTCATCGTGCAGGCTGATGCTCTCGCTCACCGGTGTTTCAACCAGGTGCGAGTAGATGCGTACACCGCCACGCTCCACCTGGCGCTTGCCGACCAGCAGCTCTTCCTCAACGATCGGAATTACCTGCTCGCCCGTTGCTGCGGTGGAGCCGGTGCTGCCGGTGCCGGAGAGACTGACTGCCCGTCCTTCGGTACCGTAGCTGCCGGACTCGTAGCCGCCTTCGATATCCGTCGCACCGTGCTGGTACAGCAGATCGGCAACCTGCTCCGCACGTGCATCCTCGGCGGTCACAGCGAGCAACGCCCCGCCCTTGCTGACGCCCTCGTTGTAGCTCCGGTGCGCGGTGTCATCGCTTCCGCTCAGCGAACTGAAGAAGTTCTTGATCTTGCCGCCGACGCCCTCGGTGGAGCCTTCCGTATAGCCGGTGCTGCCGCTGTCCGGCGACTGATCGATCACCGTGATCTTATCGGAGCTGAAACCTTCAGAGCCCAGTGCCGACTTCACCTTGTTTGCTTCATCCACGCTTTTATACAAGCCAACGATCGTCTTCATAATGTCTCTTTCCTTGGGGAGAATGGTTATTGGTGCGAACTGCGGTTTCGGCCGTTACTGCTGCCGCGTTACTGCTGTTGAAAGAGCTCGGCGCGGCGGTTATCCGCCTTGCCGCTGGCGGTGGCGTTGGTATCCACCGGGCTTTGCGGCCCGAAACCCTCGCCGGTCAGGCGAGCTTTATCGATGCCCTGCCCCTGCAAGAATTGCTCCACCGTCCCTGCGCGCCTTTGTGAAAGCGTCTCATTGTGCGGATCGGTGCCGGTTGAGTCGGTATAGCCCTCAACACGGATGTGTACGTTGGGGTTCTGCTTCATGTAGTCGGCCGCGCGCGACAGCGTCGCCTGCCCCTCGGGTGTTAAAGTCGCCTGATCCGTCGCAAAGTGCACGGCACCCAGGTCCGGCATACCCGCTGTCGCCGGCGGTGCAGTGGCCGCGGGCGCGGTAGCTACAGCCGGTGCAGGATTGGCGGCATCCGTAGCCGGTGCGTGATGACGCAGCAGGAACCACGCCAATAACGCCAGCAGCAGAAGCAGCGGCAGCAGCCAAGCCCATACCGGCAGGCCGCCCTTCTTGCCATCCTCATAAACCTTTACATGTCCTGTTGCCATGCCTGTCGCATCCTTTGGCGCCGGCCCCGTCCGAGGCCGCGCTTACCTCTAATAGCTTTGCTTGGTTCCGAGCGTTCCGGCCGTCTCGGTGGTATTCAGGCCGCCGCGCGTGCCTGCTGTTGTGGTGGCCTCTTCGATCGGCTCCACGTCGATCTCGGTGTGGCGCAGGGTGTCCTCGACGGTCTCGGTACGATCGGAACCCACAACCCCCAGACGCACCTCTTCCACCACCCGGGTGACCTTACCGACGACGGGCACCTCTTCGGTCTCAACCAGTTCAATCACCTGATCGCCTGTGCGGAGATCAGCCTGCGTGACCGCGCGATCCACCGGCCGGCGCTCCATCACGACATGCTCTTCATGCAGCGACACGGCTTCCGTGACAGGTTCCTCCACGGTGCGACGGAACACACGCACACCGCCGCGCTCCACCTCGCGTTTGCCGACGACCAGACCCTCCTCCACCACGGGCACCACGGCTCCTTCAGCCTGCAATACGGGCTCGGTGGACCGAAACGGCGCGGGAGATATCGGGGTCAGGTCAACATCGTCGATCTTCTCCGCGCTGAAGCGGTGGAAGATGCGCTCGATCTCTTCCGTGCGGCTCTCAGCGGCCTCCATGCCCAGAACGATACCGCCCTTGGCGACCCCGTCCCGCAGGTGGTCCACATCGCGTTCCGGCGCGCCGAGGTCCGTTAATTCCTGCCGGATGGAAGATTCTTCGCCGTGGCCTTCGCGGCCTATGGAGGTGATTGCATTGCGGTTGAAACCAGCCTGTTCCAGGGCATTCATCGCCGATTCGGCGTGATCCTGATCGTGAAACAGGCAGAGAAAGGTAGTGAGCTCACCTTGTGCCATGACACTCCATCATGGCGCGGCATTGCCCCGGCCACAGGGAAGATATGGCCGAAATACCGCGCCAGACATGAAATTTTAAGAAGATTTTTGCGTATTGGTTACGCGTACATCATCGCTGCCATGCTCTTCGGATCGACACCTGCAAACACCAGCGCGTACTACACCATAAGGTGCGGGAGCGATGTAAGCTGTTGCTCAGCTTTTCAACATATTTCACTTCCCGGCTTCGTGTCTTACAACTAAAGTAAGTCACGAAGGTACAGTGCACGCACACCGGAGCTGAGCTTGCCTGTGCACTGCAGGGCAATCCCGCTTTCGGTTGCCGGCTTGCCCCTTTTCGGTCATTGTTGTCCGGCGGTGAACACGAGATAACAACACCATGCGATCTCTGCGTCTTGTCCTTCCCTTTTTCAAGCGCCGAATACACCGTCGACCAGAGATCCACGGCGCCCAGGGAGCAATCCGGAGTAACCTGGCATGGCTCGCCGCCGCCTTCACCGCCAGCCTCGCGCTCGCAGGCTGCGGCATCGGTTCACAAAATGCCATAACGAATTGATCCCGTCGTTCCACGCGAGCCATCGCCGGTGAGGCCCACGGGGGCGTGTTTCCGATCCAGAACGCCACTGTGCGGCTGATGCAAACCGTGACGAGCACCTCCAGCGGCTACGGCAGCACGGCGACTACGCTGGCGGCGGCCACCACGGATGCGAACGGCAACCTTAATTTCAGCGGCACCTACAGCTGCTCCTCTTTCAACCGAGTATGCCTACATCACGGTGACCGGCGGCCATAGCTCCAATCTTTCAGGCAGCGCCTCGAATTCGGCCATTGTGCAGGTGGGCGTCATCGGCACCTGCGCGCAGCTGGCGGCCGATTACGCGACCATCAATCTGTATGTCAGCGAGGCCAGTACGGTAGCGGCCGCCTATGCGCTCGGCAACTTCATCACAATCAACAGCAACACCGGTGCCGGCGCCGGCGCCGGGCAGGAGATCGTCAATATCGGCGCACCGGCGAAAACGCCGCTACCTCGCCGAGCTGCGCAGGCGTCGGCATGACCTTCTCGGCGGGCGGTCTGGGTCACGCCTTTCAGACCGCCTACAACCTCGTGGACCAGGTAAACCTGACCGGTGCCATGCCCACCGGGGCAGCGCGCGCGGTGAACCCGTCCGCGACCGCGGTGCCAGGCAGCGTTCCGCAGCAGATGATCAATACCGGCGCCGTTCTGCGGGCCAGCTCCACCTCAAACTTGCCGAAGGTAGTCACCCTGGCCAACGCCTCCGGCCTCACGATCGACGCGAACAACAATGTCTGGGCCTCGGCGGCCAACACCACAAGCCCCTCGATCAGTCAGTGGAAGTACGCCAATAGCAATAGTTCCAACGGCTCCGCGACGGCGGATTTTTCGACCGGCGCGGTCGCCGGTTTAGCCACCGACGGCAATGGCGACCTCTTCGGCATCACGGGATCTGCCTCGGGAAACTCGGTCGCCATCTACCTGAACAACACCGGCACGCTCAGCACCCCGAGCTACAGCCCAACCGGCTACAGCACGGCGACATTCGGCACGGGCGGCGGCTTTTGGATCGCTCCAGCCCCCTACACCTCACAATTGGCCGGCGCCTACTTTCCGCTGAACGGCGAATTGGCCTCCGCCGGCTCGCTGGCCCAGTACGGCACGACGCTCTACACCGGCCCTACCGAGACCGCAAGCGCCTCCGCCGCCCCCCATCGCAGCCAGATGGACGGTGCCGGGGACGTCTACTGGACCGACCACGAGGCCACCGGCCTGCTATACATCTACATGCCTTCGGCCAACTACACGGTCCAGACCGGTTCGTATACGTCACTGCTGCCCTGCTACCCCGTAGCAGACGGCTCCGGCTACAGCTGCGCCTCGGCGGCCAACCTGGGGGCTCCTACCTGCGCGGCCTGGCCATCGACAGCGCCGGCAGTCTCTGGATGGCCGCCGACGCGGCCCAGGGTATCTGGGTTGAGGTACTCGGGCTCGTGGCCCCGACCTGGCCACAGCTCTCCTACGGCAAACCGGGGGAGCCGCAGTAATCGGCCCATCCCGGCGGGAGGCCCGCAGGTCGCCCACCCTTTTCCACCGCATCGGCGGGATACACACAATGTCCAACCCGCCCGAGACCAGGATGCACCGCTTGCTGGGCACACCGATCCTCTGTGTGCCCTACCCTAGAAGGAACGATGGCTGCCCTCTCGATGCCTTCGCCTTCCATGGAAGGCGGTCTCCCCTCTTCGGTGCAAACCGAGATCACCGTATTGGGCGCCATGCTGCTCGATGCGGTCGCGATCACGGACGCCACCGCCCGGCTGCGCCCCGAGGACTTCGCGCTCGATTCGCACCAGCGCATCTACCGCGCGGTCACCGATCTGCTCGCGCAGGGGTCGGCGGTCGACCTCATCACGGTCTCCGACGCCCTTAGCCGGCGCAAGGAGCTGGACGCCATCGGCGGTGTCGCCTACCTCGCCTACCTGACCGAAGGCATTCCGCGCAATCCCAACGTTGAAAGTTACGTCCGCATCGTCAAGGACAAGAGCCTGCTGCGGCAGCTGCTCGGCATCTTCAACGAGGGCATGGCGCTGGCCTCGGACCAGAGCGAAGATGCCACGCAGGTCTTGAACTCGGTCGAGGTGAAGCTGGCCGAGGTGGCCGATTCGGCGATCCAGCGCGGCTTTTCGAACATCCCCGACATCGTCGCCTCGTCCTTCGGCTCGATCGACGCGCTCTACGAGCAGGGCCGCGAGGTCACCGGCTTGGCCACGCACTACATCGAGTTCGACAAAATGACCTCCGGCCTCCAGGACAGCGAGCTGATCATCATCGCCGCGCGGCCGTCCATGGGCAAGACGGCCTGGGCCATCAATATCGGGCAAAACTGCGCCGTGCGCGACGGCAAGGTGGTCGCGATTTTTTCGCTCGAAATGAGCAAGGAGAGCCTGCTGCGCCGCATGCTCGCCTCCGAGGCCATGGTCGGCAGCCGCAAACTGCAGACCGGCTTCATTCCCCGCGAGGACAAGGGAAAACTCATCGCCGCGCTCGATCGGCTGATGAACTCCAAGATGTTTGTCGACGATACCCCCGGCATCACGCTCGCGGAGATGCGCGCCAAATGCCGCCGCCTCACACAGCAGGAACGAGGGCTCGACCTGGTCATCATCGACTACCTGCAGCTGATGACGGGATCTACGGGGCAAGGCAAAAAGTTTGAAAACCGCGTGCAGGAGGTTGCCTCCATCTCGCGCGGCTTGAAGGCGCTCGCGAAAGAACTGCGCGTGCCCGTGATCGCGCTCTCGCAGCTCTCACGCGGCTCGGAGCAGCGTACCGGCGACAAAAAACCGCTGCTCAGCGATCTGCGCGAATCCGGTTCCATCGAACAGGATGCCGATGTGGTCGCCTTCATCCACCGCGAGGAGTACTACGATCGAGAAAACGAGGACGTGAAGGGCAAGGCGGAGATCATCATCGCCAAACAGCGCAACGGCCCCACCGGCAGCATTCAGATGGCCTACCTGAGCGACTTCACCCGCTTCGAAAACCTCGCACACGGCGATGAAATGGGCGGCGACGCGTACTGACGCAGCAAAAACGGAACGCGATGTACGCTGAGATGACGCTAAGTTCGCTGAGCACGCTGAATCCGCGCGTATGCTGAGTCCGTCGTTGTGAAAGGTTCGATCAGGCTGCGGGTGCCGGAATGCTCCTCCTTTGCTTTGTCCTATTCCTCCAGGAATCTGGTGTTCGACGCCATTGTCGTGACCTACACCGTACCGCCGGCCGCCGCCTTCGGGTCGATCTTGACAGGCTTCTGATCATAAGGCCGTGGTTTGGCAAGCTCGGTTTCGAGCGACTTGTTATACGCATACATGTCTTGGTAGAAGTGCATGCTGCCGTCCTCATCGGGAACGGCGGTGAGATACATCAGCGATACGGTTAGCGGGGACTGCAGGTTGACCTGCTTGTTGTTGTGCGCCTCGGGAGCCGTTGTGCTTCCGCCCGAGTCGGCGTCCGCGGTGGTCTTGGGAGTTTTTTCCTGCGCCCCGGCGTCATCGCCGTTGTCAGCCGGTTCACCGTACATTGCCTGATGAATTTTGTCCGCGTCCCAGTCGCCCTGGCCGCTCAGCACCCAGTTGGCCATCTTTTCGGCGTCGTTCAGGCGGACGCAGCCGTGGGAACGGTCGCGCTGCGCGAGGTTGAAGAGGTTCATCTCCGGCGTGGAATGGAGATAGATGTCGTACTCGTTGGGAAACATGAACTTGACCAATCCCAGTGAGTTCTTCGGTCCAGGCTTCTGCCGCACAAGGTAACGGGCATGTTCCAGGTCATCCATGCTCCAGCCGGCGATGGGTTTGCCGCCGCGGTCGGTCACCTCATAGCCGTGCGACTCGAAGTAGCCCTGGCTTGCATGCTTGAGCAGATCCTTTTTCACGATGTCCGACGGCAGATTCCAGTACGGTCGGAAGATAAGGAACTTCATGGTGCGGACGAAGACCGGGGTATTGTGGTCGTCCTTGTTCTGGCCGTCGACCACCTTCATCTTGAAGGCCTCATTGCCGGCGGCATCGTAGGTGCGCACATAATACTCGGGCAGATTGACCAGCACGCGCGGTTTCACAAAGTTATCCGGCAGCCAGCGCCAGCTCTCCAGTGAATCGGCGATCTGCTGCACGCGCACGCTCATCGGCACATTTAGCGCGTCGATCGTGTCCTTGGACAGCTTGCCGTCAATGTTCAAGCCGTGCCGCGCTTGGAAGTGCTGCACGGCCTGCGAAAGCTCCGGCGTGTACTGCGTTCCAGTTGCCTGTACCTGCCCATCGCCGAGCAGCGTCAGCCGCTGCGCAAGCTCCGACGCGCCCGCGTACGAGCCGCCGGGGCTGATCGTTTTGGCCACCGACGGCAGCGGCTGACCGCCTGTCTGCGCCTCCTGCTTGGCCAGATCGAGGTAGTGCGGCAGCGCCTCTTCCGTCGCCTTGTACATCGGGTTTTGCGGCTCCAGGCCGTCGATCGCCTTCGTGACATCGTCCGCATCCACCAGCTGCTCGTTCAGCAGCGTGGGCAGGTCGAACTGCGCGCGCCGGGCCGGCACGTCGATGTCGAAATTCAGCGCCTGCGGATTGATGCGCCCCAGATGCAGGTCGCTGAGGTAGCGCATGGCCGTCACGGTCAGCGCCGCATCGAACTGGGCCAGCGCATCGCCGTTTTGGCCGTTGCTCTTCAGGCTCTGGACGCGCCCATCCCAGCGGGAGGCGTCGTAATCCTCCGGCTGCAGGCCCTTCTTGGCGGCATCGCCGAACAGATTGATCAGCCGTGTGGCCGCCTCGGTGGGCTTGCCGTCGCGCGTCCAGGCCAGCTCCCAGTTGCGGTCCCCGTAGAACTGCTGCACCTCCTGTTGATAGTCACTGAAATTCGACCACTTCAGCGTGGCAAGCTGCGAGGACTGAGATACCGTTTGCAGATTGGCGGCGTAGTCCGAGGTGTTCGCCTTGGAATTCGACCGCCGATGGTGGAACAGGCGCGTCACGCTGGAGAGATCGGCGCTACGCCCCTTGCAACCGGTGACAGGCAGCAGGGTGAGCAGGGCCAGCGTAGCGGCGACGGACAGGCTCAACACGCGATGACGAGGGCTGCCGCTGATCTCAGCACGGGGAAACAGGAGGGGGCGTTCGATGGTCACGGCGTTGTTGGAGCCTCGGTCTTTCTTTAACCGCAAGGAAGCAGATCTTGCTGGATTTATAGGGTTCGATGCAGATAGGCCGTTTGGGAGCGATTAGTGGGTGTACCGCTTCTGTGTGAGCCGGGTGGATGCGGTGTCCGAATAGGGGATAAAAGGCCTCAACCGGCCGCACCGGCACCGATCCACCCCCAGCAGAGCACCGCCTGCGCCAGGATCACCGCGCCTGAAAGCAACAGAAAGACCTTGCGCTGTTTTGTTTCCAGTGCATCCGCAAAGACGCCGCCGATGAAGGTGAACAGAAACGGCAGCGCCCACAGCCAGGGGGCCGACAGCACCTGCGTGGTGTACAGCGGTACAAGCAGGGATGTCATCACCAGCGGCACGGTATTGCCGAAGTACCGCGACCGGGGCACCGCCGCGTATAGCACCAAGGCCACCCCTGCGGCCACCAGAATGCCCGCGTGAAGCGGCTGCAGGGCAAACGCCCGGGCGGCGGCCAGCGAGAACCAGAAGCGCACACTACCGCCGGTAAACACATACACAAACGCCGACGGCCGGAAGGAGAAACTCGCAAACAGAATCGCAACCGCGCCCAGGGTGGCAAAGATCTCGATCTGGGCAACGTAGCTTCGACGCCGCTCGGCGAGGTAGTAGAACAACACCGTACCGACCAGTATCCCCAGAAGCGCGGCCAACAGGTGCGCGGCGGCGGTCAGCCCCAGGGCAAAGGCCAGCAGGCCGATACGCGGCTTCCACTTGCGGCGCGGCCCCTGCAGTGCGTGCGCCACGCCGATGGCGGTGTAAATCAGCCCATAAAGACCCCAAAGCGCCAGAATCTCATTGTTCGGCTTGGTGGCGAACTCTACGATCGCCGGGCAGAAGACATACAGCGCCAGCGAGAGCGCCCCTCCCTCATTGCCGAAGAGCCGCCGCGAAACCCACCATAGCCCACCGCCCAGCCATACCGCAAAGATCACAAACGGTAGCCGGACCAGCCATTTCACATCCGAAATCTCATGTCGCGCCTCCCATGTGGAACCGTTCAGGGAGCTGCCGCCGGCGTAAAGGCGATTTTCCGGCCGGCGCAGGTGGTCGCCCCCCAGCAAGGCCAGCCGCTGCACCGTGAGCGGCAGGCCGGCGAGGCGGTAGGCCAGCGTTCCATCGCCGTTCAGGTTGCCGCAGGTGGTGAAGTAGCCCTGTAGCGGCGAGGGCCGCTCCCACATCTCGCGCCCGCAGCGGGCAAAGCGGTAGTCATCGCTACTCAAGGGCTGGTGGCCGATGGTCCAAAGACACTCACCCAGCAGAACCAACAGCAAAAACGCCGCGATCCGCTGTCCCGGGCCGATGTAGAAGCTAGGCAGACGCACCCTTCTAAGGTACAGGGGCGGCGGCTGCCGCGAACAGCAGCCGCAACCCCGTGTTTACTGGACCGCCACGGCGGCGTGAGCGTAGGACAGCAGCGGCCAGCTGTTGGCAGCAAAGCCCAATGTTTGCACAACGATCCCCGGCGAGACCACCGCCACGTACCAGATCGCCCCGGAGCTGTCGATCGCCATGCCGCGCAGGTTGGAGCTGGTGCCGTAGCACTGGTTGTTCAACGGGAAGCAGGGGTAAACCGAGGTCAGGGTGCCGTCCGTGATCTTGCCGTCCGAGCCCGGGACCATCTTGAAGAGCTGACCGGAGCTTTCAAAGTCGGTCCAGTGGATGTTGCCGGAGCCGTCGATGACCGCATCGCCGGGGTTGGTGAACGCCGAACCCGTCTGTGACTTTCCGGTGTAGATGCCTTCGCTATTGGCGTTAGTGGTGATGGTGGCGGTGTCGCCGTTGGCCGTGGCATTTGCGCTGTTCAATGTTCCGTTCAGCGGCAGGTATGCCTCGTCGGTGCTGGTCATGGCAATGCCGAAGCCGCTCGCCGCACTCAACGCCTTGGTGGTCAGTGTTGCTCCCGCTCCGAGCGAACCGTAGCCGAAGACATAGAACTGTGCGTTGGCGCTGGAGCCGATGGTGACACCAAACGCGTTCTGCTTGGAGTCGATGAACAGACGCTTGTTGGCGGCGCTCAGAACAGGGGCCGTCGCGGAGGTGCAGGTGGTTTTCCCAAAGACGGTTGTGCAGGTCTGGAAGGGCGAAAGCGCATAAGCGCCGGCCTGAAGGTACTGAAAGAGCGATTGGTTGCTGTCTGTCGAGTCGCGTGAGATCCAGACGTTGTTGGACTCATCCGTGGCGACACCGCCGGGAAAGCCGTTGGGTACGGTGAACGAGGCTTTCATCGCCCCAGCTGTTGTACCGGAGGTGGAGACCTGATACAGCAGGCCGGAAGCGGAATCATCCGTGATCCAGGCATAGCCGAGGTTATCGAGGGCGACCTCGTTCGGCGCGCTGACGTTGTAGATCAGTGGTCCCGCAAATATACCGGAGCCCCCTGCCGTCAATCCATCGACGGCCGCATAGTTCGCCTTCTTCACGCTGTCGTAGCCGGTGTACACGACGTACGCATTGTCGCCGGCGTCAAGCGCGATGTGGACCGGGGTGCCGAAGCCGGGATCGCCGGTCAGACCCGTGCCCTCATAAAAGATCGAGATGCTGTACGAGATCAGTGTGCTGGTCGTATTGCTGACGATATCCGTCGTCAGGGCAGGGGTAAAGAATGTGGTGCGGGGCTGCAGTTTGAAGAGGTTATCGACGTTGTTGTTGGGGTAGCTGGCAATGTTCTGGGCCACCTGCAGCGTATTGGTCGGGGAGGTTCCACTCGGGGGGGTGGCGTACTCGAAGAGGGTTCCGCAGTAGGAGCCGTCGGACGTGGTGGCCGTGACCTTGGCGCTGTTCACCTCGCCCGCCGAGTCCACGCAGGCCTGCAGAATATTTCCCAGGGTGTTGATCATGGCCTGCGGTACGACGCTTTGCGCATTGCCGGGGATAGCCGTACGCGCCAGGCCCGTGGGCATGGAGCCGTCATAGCGCACGCTGTCCACCAAGTTGTAGGCGTTGGTAAAGCCGTGTGCCAGGCCGGCGGCGACGCAGGTCATGGTTCCCGAGCCCGTGCAGGAAGAGGCGGTGGCGTTGTTGGCCGTCGGTGCGGAGATCTCCGCCAAGAGTCCGTAGGTCTTATCCGTGGAAATCGCGATGAAGTTGTTCAAGGCGTAGGCCGCGGCGACCGTACTCGGCTCGGAGAGGAAGACATTGACGCCGGCGATCTCGGAGGCGGTCGCCAGATCCGTGGAGCAGGCCCCGATCACGCCCACCTGAATTACGTTGTTGTTGATCGTCGTGCTTCCGGGAACGCTGTGACCGCCGGCGGTGACGATATAGGCATACTGGCCGGAATCGCAGGTCCATTTGCTGTCAAAGGTGAAGTACCCGTTGCTGTCGGAGGTCACCTGCTCGAGCACCTTGCCTACGCCGCCGTAGCCGTTGCTTTGACTTTCCATCAGGGTGATGGCGGCTCCCTGGATGGGATAAGCGCCCCCATGCACGTGGCCGGCGACTTTGACACCGCGAATGACGCCGGCAGCGGCCGTGTCTTGAAGGTTGGCACCGCAGCCGGTGAGCGCCACGGCAGCGACCGTCGCGGCCAGGGCAGCGCCCTGATGCCACCCGTTTGCGCCCGGCCGGCGGCGGCCTCCGGAGAGGAACTCTCGAAGCTGGGGCAGAAACCGGCGGTTAAGGGAGGAGGAGTGTCGCGTGAGCATGTTCTGTTATTGCCCGTCCGGGCCCGGGAGGACAATGACCGAAAGTAGGGTGGTGGGGAACGGATGGGGGACATCGGCTCCCCCATCCGGCAAGGCGGCGTGTGCGTAGCGGATAGTTCTTGGCGGTGGAGAGACCCGCAATCGCACCGTTCGGAGCCGCGAAATGCCGGTCTTCCCTAGCCCCGCGCCGCCCACGCCGCATACACCTCTTGGGCTCCGATCAAGGCCTCCCCGAACTTCACCCCGAGCTGCGGCAGGCTTTTGACGGCCACCTGCTCCAGCGCGCCGGTCAGCGCGATGGTGTCCATGTAGTCGAAGAAGCCGAGGTGCGCGATGCGAAAGATCTTGCCCTGCATCTCGCCCTGGCCGTTGGTGATGACGGCCGCGAAACGGGCCTTGAGCTGCTTGACGATCAGGCCCGAGTCCACACCCCGCGGCGCGTTGACCGCCGTTGCCGCGGGGCCCGGGGCCTGCGAGAACAGCGTCAGCCCCATGCGGAGGACCGCCGCGCGGGTCATGGCGGCAATCAACTCGGCATTGTCCACCAGCATCCGGCGGCCTTCGGCCAAATCGCCCGCCGGGTCCTCCGGCGTGGCGGCCTGCGCGGCGATCCAGTCCAGCGCCGCTCCCAGGCCCGCGATCAGCGCCACCGACGGCGTATAGGCCGACTCGCCGTTTTTCGCATTTTTGCGCTCCTTGCGCAAGTCGAAGTAATAGCGTGGGTTATAGGTGGCCTCCATGCGATCCCAGGCGCGCTCGCTCACGGCCAGGTAGCTCAGGCCGGGCGGAATCATGACCGCCTTTTGTGAGCCGCCTATGAGCACATCGATCCCCCAGGCGTCCATGTCGAGGGGCGTGGTGCCGAGCCCGGTAATGGCGTCCACCACCAGCAGCGCCTCGGACTGCTCGTCTTTGAGCAGCCGGCCGATGGCCTGCACGTCATGCCGCGTGCCGGTCGAGGTCTCGTTCGACTGCACAAACACCGCGCGGGTTTCGAGCTTGAGCGCGGCCCTGATCTCCTCGGGCTCAAAGGTGTCGCCGTAGGGTTTGGAGAGCGTATCCACGGCGCAGCCGAAGGCCTTGCCCAGCGCCGCCCAGCGCTCCCCGAATTTGCCGGCGGAGAGCACCAGGATGCGATCGCCGGGCGAGGTGAGATTGGATATTGCGGCCTCCATCGCGCCGGTGCCCGAGCTCGACAGGATGACCACATCATTCTTTGTACCGACAAAGGTCCGCAACTGCTCCAACACGCGCTTAAACATGGCGCGGAACTCGGGCGTGCGATGGTGGATATCGGCGGCGGCCATGGCGAACTGGGCGGCGGGCAACAGAGGTGTGGGACCGGGCGTGAACAAACGCGTCTTGCGGATCATATGGCTCCATTCTAGCCAGTCGGCCGAGCGATGGAGGACTGCACGTTCGCCGTCATTGGCGGTAGTCTGTCCTATGACAGGAGCACCGCCCCATGCCCACCATCGCCGAGCGACTGAACACCGATATCACCGCGGCCATGAGGGCCCGCGAAGAACCGAAGCTGACCACCCTGCGCATGGTCAAGTCGGCACTGCGGTCCAAGGAGATCGATAAGCGCGAGCCGTTGACCGACGCCGAACAGCAGTCGATCCTGACAACCCTGCTCAAGCAGCGCCGCGACTCCGCCGAGCAGTTCACCAAGGGCGGCCGCCCCGAGCTGGCTGAAAAAGAACGCGCCGAGATCGGTATGATCGAGGTGTATCTGCCCAAAACGGCCGCCGAGGACGACATCCGGGCCATCGTGCACGGGGCGATCGCGCACATCGCCGCGGGCGCGGACGGCCAGCGACCCGGCCCCAAGGATATGGGCCCCACCATGCGCGTGGTGCAGCAACGCATCCTCGCCAGCGGCCTGTTCGTGGACAACAAGGTGGTAAGCGACATGGTAAAGCGGGAACTCGCACGTGAGAGCCATACGGACCCGGCGAACATCAAGGACGGCGGCTACGGCGGTTGACCCGCCGGTGACCGTTTACCTGCAGGTTGCGAGGTCTCCATGGAGGCGCGGGCCGTTCGATCCGATGTCCTGGACCGCTCCAGCTATGCTGGGGGAGTGTCTCTGAAGGTATCGTCGAAGGGCATGGTTTGGCCGAAGGGTCTGGCGGGGCCGAAGGGCGTGGCTTGGCCGAAGAGCGTTGCGGGGCGTCTGCGGGCGAGCGCCGTGGCTCTGCTCTCCGGACTTGGCGGCGGGCTGTTTTGTGCCTTGGGAACGGGGCGCGCGGCCGGTCAGGCGCAGACGCCGACCGGCCCGCCCCCCGCTGTCGTGCCTGCGTTGCCGCCCATGCCGCTGCCCGCCATGGGCGTGCCCGGCTCGGTGCGCGGGAAGGTGATCGACACAAACGGCGATCTGATGCAGGGGGCGCGGGTGCTGCTTCAGGAGAGCGACGGCAGGCCTTCGCACGTCGCCACCTCGGACCGCGACGGCGTCTTTTCCTTTACGAACGTGCCGCCGGGGCCGTTTGCCCTGAGGATCAGCCTGGGAGGCTTTGAGCCGGTGAGCCTGAGCGCCACCCTGCCGCCGAACGGGCGGCTAACCCTCAGCGTGCCCGCGCTCAAGCTGGCAGTGCTCAATGTGACCGTTGACGCGGTGGCGACGGAGGACGAGCTTGGCACCGAGCAGATGGTCGCCGAAGAGCACCAGCGCCTGCTCGGGGTGCTGCCGAACTTCTTTGTCAGCTACCACTGGACCGCCCCGGCGCTGACGACGCGGCAGAAGTTCAGCCTTTCCACCCACAATGCCGCCGACCCCGGGAACCTGCTGCTGGTAGGCACCACCGCCGGCGTGCAGCAGGCAACGAACGCCTTTCCCGGCTACCACCAGGGCGCGACGGGGTACGGCAAACGCTACGGGGCCGATCTCGCGAACCTCGTCGTGGGCACCTATATGGGCGGGGCGGTGCTGCCGAGCCTGTTTCATCAGGACCCGCGTTATTTTTACAAGGGTACCGGCTCGGTCCGCTCGCGGTTCTTCTATGCTGTCTCCACCGCCTTCGTGTGCCGCGGCGATAACGGCCATCGTCAGCCGGCCTTTGCCGGCATGCTGGGCGATCTTTCCGCCGGGGCCATCTCCAACCTGTACTACGCCCGCTCCGACCGTCAGGGAGCGGGGCTCACCTTTGAAAACGGCTTTCTCGCCATCGCGGGCGATGCCATGAACAACGTTGTGCAAGAGTTTTTTCTAAAGAAGATCACCTCAAAAAAGTAAGTGCCCATGCCCCCCAGCACGCCCGATCACACGCCTAACAGCACGCTCGATAGCGCCTTCAGCACGCTCCCCCAACCGCTTCCGCCCCATGCCTGCCTGCTGGTTACCGGAGCCTCCGGTTTCTTCGGTGGCGTGCTCAAGCGGCGATTGCTCGCGGAAGGCCACCGGGTGGTCAATCTGGATCTGGAGCGCGACCCCGACGTAATACCGGACATGCGGCCACATACACCGCCAGACACGCCGCCGCATACACTGCCAAAGACGCACCCGGGGCTCACCAGCATCCGGGGTGACATCCGGGACCCCGCGCTCGTGGCGCGGCTCTTCGCGGAGCACCGCTTCGATGCCGTCTTCCACTGCGCCGCGCAGCTTGCCCACGGTGCGCGGCTCGACGAGGACCTGCTTTGGACCTCCAACGTGGACGGCACCCGCGTGCTCGCCGAGGCGGCCCGCGGGGCCGGCGTGCGCCCGTTCGTCTTTATCTCCTCCAACTGCCTGTGGGCCTCCGATCTGGGACATCCCGTCGACGAGGTCGCCGATGCCCCCGCCCCCATCGAGCTGTACGGCCGCTCCAAGCTGGCCGGCGAGCAGCTGCTTGAGGGTTTTTCGAAGGATCTGGACGTGGTGACCCTGCGCTGCCCCACGATCATGGACGCAGGGCGCCTGGGCTTGCTCGCTATCCTGTACGAGTTCATCGACGACGGCAAGACCGTCTGGGTGGTCGGCGACGGCGGCAACCGCTACCAGTTCATCTACGCCGACGACCTCGCCACGGCGTGCATCCTCGGCGCGGGCCATGGCCGGAGCGCGCTCTTTCACGTCGGTTCCGACGATGTCCGCTCCATGCGCACGGTGTATGAATCGGTGATCCGCGCCGCCGGCAGCAGGTCTCGCGTGCGCGCCCTGCCCAAGGGGCCCACGGTGGCCGCCATGCAGCTCGCGCACCGGCTCAAGATCTCGCCGCTGGGGCCGTACCACTACCGCATGATTGCCTCGAACTTCGTCTTCGCCACCGACCGCATTCAGCGCGAACTCGGCTGGCGGCCCACACTGACCAATGAGGATATGCTGCTGCGCGCCTACCGCTACTACGCCGAGCACCGCGCCGCGATCCACGCCCGCACGGACGTCTCCGCGCACTCCAAACCGGCCTCCATGGGCATCATCCGCCTGCTGAAATGGCTGTCCTGACCTCAGGCTGAACGAGCTCGGAACCCATCCGCGCCGCGCTCTCCCCAAAGCGTGCCCGGAGCCAGCGATTAGCCGGCTCCGAATAGAAGCGGCCCACGATCTCGCCCAGCACGCCTGCGAGCAGGATGACTGCAACGAATAGCATCGGTATCAGGCGCCGTGGGTGCGGATGCGCCATGAAGAGATTGAAGCACGCGAACACCACGAACATGTGCGTGAGATACACCTCATAGCTGCGTCGTCCATAGGTCAGTACCGGGCTCGCAAGGCGGGGTGCCCGCCATCCGGTCTGTGCGGCTGCGGCGATCAGCAGAGAGGCGCCCAGGCCCACCAGCGTCATGCCCAAGCCGCTCGCGTCCAGGCCCAACCGGTCCACCTCGCGTGAAAACAACAGGCAGAACGCCAGGGACGCGAAGCCGAAAAGCGCACACGCCCGTACCACCGCACGCCCGAGCACGCGGCCATGCAAGAACAGCGCCGTGGCGCAGCCCATGGCGATCGCGTCGGTGCCGCCGAGGTAGGAGTATTCCTGCCAGGTCTCATTGCCATGCGTCAGCACCGTGCGCCCGAACGGCCCAAGCACGATAAACACCGCCAAGCCGAGGTAAAGCCAACGGCCTCGCGCGATGCGGCAGAGCCACGGGAAGAAGAGATAAAACATCTCCTCCACGGAAAGCGACCAAAGGATGTCCCAGTTCCCCGGCAGGTAGCCGCGCGTGGCTTCCAGCACATTGAGGCGAAAGGTCAGCGCGGCGAAGAGTGCGGCCCGCAGACCGCCGGTCTTGGCGGACACGATGAAGTCTTGCAACCCCAGCCCATGCAGGAGGCTCAATACCAGCAAAAGCGTTAACAGCAATGGCGCGATTCGCGCAAAGCGCAGCAGGTAGAAGTCGCGGACGCCCATGCGCTCCAACGCTCCCCACCGCCGCAGCGAGGTGGCTGTGATCAGGAAGCCGGACACCGCGAAGAAGATCTGTACCCCATTCTGTCCCTGCCACACCAGCGAACTGGCCAACTGCGGCGGCACCCCGCGCAGATAGTGCATGGGCGTGAACACAAGGCGCATGTTCACATGATTCATCAGCACATAGAAGATAGCCAAGGAACGCAGGCAGTCCACGCCATCAAGACGCGACCAGCTTCGAGTCGCCTCCGTTTTCCTTTCAAGCTGCGCCACTTCCTGTCGCATAGGTCATTGTCGCTGCCGAGCAACAAATCGTTAGCCGCTTTCGGTCGTTGAACCTCCAGGGACAACAAATACTGCTACGAACTTCACCCGGGGAGAGCGCGGTTTCTGCAACCTGGAGCGCAATTCTATGCGACGATGCGGACAGTGAGTTCGTCCACCGCTCCTTCGGTCACGCCGTTGTCTGCTCCACTCGCCGAACCCAGTCATGCCCTGAAGCGGCAACTGCGGCTGCACGATCTGGTGCTGGCGCAGATCCTTACCGTGGTCGGCAGCTCGTGGGTGGGCCTGGCCGCGGGGCTGGGACGGGCGCAGCTGGTGGCCTGGCTGATCGCCTTTGCGCTGTTCTACACACCCATGGCCGTGGCCGTGTACTTCCTAAACCGCGAGATGCCGCTCGAAGGCGGCCTGTACGTGTGGGCACGCCGGGCGTTTGGCGACACGGCCGGTTTTATGACCGCGTGGAACGTGTGGGCCTACGGTTTGGTCGTGATTGCGCTGCTGCTGACGCAGATGCCTTCGGAGCTGGCCTATTTCCTCGGTCCGCGCGCCGCCGGACTGCCGGAAAACAAGCCGCTGGTGGCTGCGCTGCTGGCCGTGTACCTCCTTCTGCTGGCGTGGACGGCGCGGCGGGGACTGGCTCTGGGCAAATGGATTCACAACGCGAGCGGGGTGGCGATGCTGGCCGTGTTTGCCCTGCTAATCCTCGCGCCGCTTTGGGCGTGGGCGCATGGAGCGCACCTGCACTATGCGCCGCTGGCGTTTCATCTGCCCGCACGCGACGGCAGGTCGCTGAGTCTACTCGGGCAGACGCTGTTTGCCGCTTCAGGCCTGGAATACATCGCCATCATGGCCGGGGAGACGCACGCGGCCAACCGCGACATCGGCCGCTCGGTCGTCCTTGCTTCGCCGGTCATTTTTCTCATGTTTGTGCTCGGCACCGCTTCGGTGCTGAGCTTCCATGAGTTGCACGCCGCGACGCCGATCAACTACGTCGCTCCCATTCCGCAGACGCTTTCGCTGGCTTTCGGGGAGAGCGGCTTTGCGGGCTATGTCGCCAAGCTGGCGATGCTGTTGCTGCAGATCCGCATTCTGGGCGCGGCGAGTTTTATCTTCACCGGTGTTGTGCGGCTGCCGATGGCCGCCGGTTGGGATCACCTTGTGCCCACCCGGCTGGCGCAACTGCACCCGCGCTTCGGCACGCCCACGAACTCGGTCACGCTGACCACGATCGCGGTCGCCGGGCTGCTGGTGCTGGGCTCTGCGGGCGTCCATGCCGCCGAGGCCTTTGCCGTGCTCAATGACACCTCCTCCGAGCTCTACGCGCTCGCCTACCTGTCGCTGTTTCTCATCCCTCTGCTCGGGAAAAAGTCCCTGCGCAGGACCCTTCCACGGTGGATTGCTCCCATCTGTTTTCTAGGCGTGCTGACGATCCTGTTCGTGCTGCTGATCAACGCGTATCCCTTTCTCGACGTTGCCAGCCCGGGGGCGTTTGCCGCGAAGATCGTCGGCACGACGCTGCTGCTGAACCTGTTGGGGTACAGCTTTTATCGAGCCCGCACGCGACTTTCGCCCCTCCCGGCCTAGCCGCGGGCGGCATCGCCGGAGCCGCTCGGACATCCATCAGATATGCCTGAATTACCCGAGGTCGAAACCGTGGCCAATGGCGTGCACGCCCGCGTGGCCGGCGAGCGCATCGAGCGCGTGTGGACGAGCGGTAAGCCGCAGACCTTCAAATCTCCCGAGCACGAAATCATTGCAAAACTGACCGGAGCGCGCATCCGGCGCGTTCGGCGGGTGGGCAAGACGGTGGTGTTGGATTTGCAGCGAGCGGCAGGGGCGGAAACGCAGACCCCCTCCGAGGATAACAACCAGAAACGCAAGGCTGACGAGCAGAAACGCAGAGGCGAGAACGTTCAAAGGCGAACGCAGTTTCTCGTGCATCTGGGCATGACCGGCCGACTGCTGGTTTCAGCCCCCGAGGTTCCCTGGCCGCCGCACACGCACGCCGTCCTCACGCTCGCCGACGGCCGCGAGCTGCGTTTTGTGGACCCGCGCCGCTTTGGCCGGCTGAGCATTGTCGAGCCGCACCCGGAGTCCGGCGAAGGCTACAACGGGCCGGGGGCGGAGCCCACCACGGTGAGCGCCGATACGTTTGCAAAGCTCTTTCGCGGCCGCAAGCTCGCCATCAAGGCCGCGCTGCTGAACCAGTCGATCCTGCACGGGGTGGGCAATATCTATGCCGATGAAAGCCTGTTCCGCGCCGGCATCCGGCCGCGCAAGGCCGCCGGCCGGCTCACAAACGCCGAACTGGAGCGGCTGCACGCGGCGCTGCAGGGGGTGCTGGCACGGGCTATCGCGCTAGGCGGATCTTCAGTGTCCGATTACGTGGATGCGGCCGGGGTGCGCGGGTTTTTTCAGCTGGAGCACAAGGTGTACGGGCGCTCCGGCGAGCCGTGCCGCGACTGCGGCACGGTGTTGAAAAAGCTGATCGTGGGCGGAAGAACGACGGTGTATTGCCCGAAGTGCCAGCGGTGAGATTGCAGCTTTCAAAGCAATGACCTATCAGGCCGACAGGGTGTCGCTTTTCTTTTGTCATTGCCTACGGGAATGACAGCGGGAAGCAACACGACACAACAGCAACTTCTTTCGAGAAGGAGAGAGATAAAGAGCAAACCATCGGTTAATGGCCGGTTCTCTAGGGGCGGCTGGTTACCTGCTCCGCCACCACGGCCGCCCCGGTTGCGCGCGTGGCCTGATCGTCGGGTACGATCTCCATCTGATAGGCCTGCAGGGAGCTCATCTTGATCATCTCGTGCAGGTACTCGCGCAGCAGGTTCAGATCCAAAAAGTTGACGTTATAGCCGGTGACGAAAAACTTGCCCGCGCCGGCCAGCGTGATGCTGGAGGCGGTGGCGGCGGCCAGGGCGCGATGCCACAGGTGGCGGAACTCGACGCAGCGCGGATCGGGGTGATCGCGGCGGCAGGCGGCGGCGAAGACCTCCTCGGGCTCCATGTCCAGGAAGCGCAGGCGCATGGCGCGGTGGCCCATGATGCCTTCCAGATGCCCCTTGCCGCCGCAGCCGCAGTAGTTCTCGCGCTCATCGAGCGTTACGACCATGTGGCCGCCCTCCCAGACGCCGTCCGTCATGGGATAGGTGCCGTAGCCGATGCCGGTGCCCAGCGTCCACACGCGGATCATCCGGTCGAGCTTGCCATGCTTGGCCGCGAGTCCCGCCGCCATCGCATCCGCGTCATTGGAGACAATAACCGGCGCGTGCAGACCGTGCGTGGAAAGATGCTGCGCCAGCAGCTCCGCCATGCGCGCGCCTTTTAGCTGCGGCAGGTTCGGCGACTCCTCAACGATGCCGTTGCGCACCAGCCCCGGCAGCGTCACCCCGACCGCCGTCAGCGCATCCCGATGCTCCCCGGCGACGCGCAACGTGAGCTCGCAGATGGCGGAGGTGAGCGCGTCCGTGTGGAACTCAAGCAGGGAGTTGTCGTCGATGTCCTGCCCGTCGGCGACCTCGGGAAAGATCTCCAGGGGGCCGGCAAGGGAGCCGTTCACAATCAGACCCGCATACAGGCGTTCGGCGACAACGATGCCCACCGTCCGCGCATCGCCGGCCTGCCCTTCCGTCCGTTCGCGTGTGTCCAAAGTATGCATGGCCAACATCCGTTGCCTCCGTGATCTCCGCAAGCGACACCGAAGGGGCGACCGGCCTGAAGGGCCGGCACGCCGGCGACTCAGCGTGGAGTGAAATTAGCTTGCCTCACGCCTCCTCGTCAACTCCGGCGGTGAGAAGACTCGGATTTCTCCGCCCCAAACAGAGATCCGGCCCATTTCGGGCCGGAATCGTGGAAAATCTGGACAAATCGGACGGGGGAGGTTGGCTTCGCTCTAAGCGGGTCTGCGGTCCTGCTCAGCACGTGGGCCCAACTTTTCGCCCGGAGTCACACAAGCACTCCGGGCTGAGG